>CACWGK010000150.1 GCA_902760415.1 uncultured Lachnospiraceae bacterium | reverse complement strand
TTATGAGACGACTTTTCTTCTGTATCATATATAAAGGCCGAACCTACAGTCGGAGCCTCAAACATACCATTTGAATGATGAACAAGTCTTACCCCAGAGTCTTCAAGAATCATTATCGGATTCTCTATGCTGGTGGTTCTCTCACTCGAATATCGAAGCTTATAGCTTCTCTCAGCCTTTACCGCTTCTTCCTTCTTCTCATTAAAATCAAATACTGGCATGTATAAATTCTCCTCTCAAGGTGGTCTATCTAAACCAAAATACCTGTACTAGTCTACCATACTGCGTTTTTTTTGTTAAGAGCTATATAATCTCAAATCTAAGTAATATGTCAATTTTACTCCGTTCTAAGTCTCTCGACAACACTTCTTCTGCTGATTCTCTTATAGGCTGCTACTGGAATCACAAGAATTACAACCAGTATCACCGGAAGACATAGTACAAGTGATGTGAGACTAAAGTTCCATGAAAACATAGGTAGATTATTTACGAAAGCCTTCACAGCAGTTACATTTAAGATACTTGATAAAATCACAGTAATTATAGATGTATATGTGAAGTATCTAAACCCTTCCTTCATAAGGCTATTCTTCTGCTGCTTCACAGTCATTCCAACAGCCTCAAGTGTAGCAAGCTCCCTGCTTCTAGCAATAATAGATGCGATCATAGTATTTCCAAAGTTCATAACGCCGATCAAGCCAAGAATTACTGCTACAAAAGCTCCTCCTATTGCAAAGAGTTCTCCAAAGGATTTATTATCTTCTATTACAGTCTGCTTTGAAGTATAACTAAGTGATGTATCCTTAATAGTATTACTTATCCATTCTTCAAATGATGATATGTTATTATCATCAACGTCTACGAGTGTACGCATTGGGCTACACTCCCCATATACTGATAGATACTCCTCTTCAGGAAGTATTAGATTACATTCAATTGGAGCATATACTGGATACTCAACCACCATCGGAATATCCACGAGCGCATATACTGTATATTCATGTCCCTCTATCTGAACCTTGTCTCCAGGCGCAACGATACTCAGGAAACCATCAGAAGCATATTGCCATCTTTCTGCAAGAACAAACTCGCCTGAATTAAACTTATCCCAATCAATGCTTGTTGTTCCATCTATAGTCTGGATATCCGTAAGAGCATTTACTGCAAGTTCACCCATACCATATGTATTGCCTTCTATAGTTCTTTTATTATGTAATTCTTTTATATAATCATTTACTGAATAGCCTTCGTCAGTATAGAAGGATTCTATCTGCATTTTTACTATCTCATCTGAGAAGAAATACTTTTCTATCTCATCCCAGACTTCTGGTGAAAACTCATGTCCACCGTTACTTAGATATATATTACCTACACTTTCGACACCTTCCTGCTTATTAATCTCATTTAAAATAGAGTCATCTACAGCACATAGATTTTTCTCTCTTGTTCCTGCATTGTCAAGAAGTGAATCCTGAATACAGAAGTCACTAACTATATAATCTTCAGCATAAGTTTCTGTACTGAAGCTTCCCATAATTGTATATGCACTATTTAAAAGTACAAGTGATAATGTAAGAGATAATACTACTAGAATAGTTTTCTTCTTAGGTTTTCCATTCTTTTTAAGTTTGCCCGTAAAGCGAGATGCCTCAACAGGTGAAATCTTAGATGCCAATCTACATGGTCTTTTAGAGCTTATAGCTACTGTGAGATAAGAAAAAAGTACTGTGAACAGGATAATCCATATATTCATATGTACCTGGCCCTTATCAGCACCAACTGTATTTATATGCTTTCCGATCATAGGAAGCAGCCATCCACCTATTCCGCAGCCTATAGCAAGTCCTATTGGAATAGCGACGAGACATACGCGCTTTGCACGAGTCTTTACCATACTACGTACCTGCTTACCTGTAACTCCGATAGTCTTAAGAAGTCCATACTCCTTCATATCGGACACTATATTTCCCATGGATGAAGCAGTTAACTCAGTAACCAGACTTCCAACTATCGTAAAAAGTGATGAGAACAGAACAGTTGTAAGTATTATAGAAAATGTCATTACAGCATATTTTCCAGGGTTGGCTACTAGTGAACTAATAGCTAGTTTTTTTACTGTTTTCTTTCTTATGTTTGACATTAAATTACCCTACCTTTCGTAATTGATCTTACAAAAGATAGGGTATCATATCATCCTTACCAGATTATTTCTGAAATCTTTCATTTCTGAAAGATTATAAACTTCTGGATATTTCAGCACATGCCTCCATAGCATCGATAAGACTTGCTCTGAAGCCCTCCTGTTCCAGAACCTTTACAGCCTCTATAGTTGTACCAGCTGGTGAACATACCATATCCTTAAGTTCACCTGGATGCTTTCCAGTTTCAAGAACCATCTTTGCGCTACCAAGTACTGCCTGCGCTGCAAACTTATAAGCCTTAGTTCTTGGCATTCCAAGCTTAACTGCTCCATCAGCCATAGCCTCTATCATCATAAAGACATAAGCTGGTGAACTTCCTGATACAGAAACAACACTGTCCATAAGATTCTCAGGAACTACTTCAGCTTCGCCAAATGAAGAAAGAATCTCTAAAGCCTTCTTTGTCTCATCCTCAGTAACAGTTGCTGCAGGGCTGACACCAGTCATTCCCTCACCAACAAGAGCAGGAGTATTAGGCATAGTTCTTATGATCTTAAGCTCGCGACCAAATGCTTCGTTATACCATGCAATAGACTTACCAGCTACGATAGATATAATAAGCTGATCATCCTTAAGCACATCCTTTATCTCAGCTGCAACAACAGGAATCACCTGTGGCTTAACAGCAAGTAAGATAATCTCTGAACTCTTAACAACTTCCTTGTTATCAGCTGTTACATTTATTCCAAATGAAGCAGCTGCCTTTTCTCTTTCTGCATCAACAGGTGAAGAGCATATTATCTCATTTCCAGCTATAATACCTTTCTTTATAATTCCTCCGATTATAGCACTAGCCATATTACCAGCACCAATTATTCCAAGCTTCATATCTATTTCTCCTCGTATAATATATTTCAGATACATTTTATCACTATTATCTAATCCCTGCTATATCATTTATCACTTCTCCAGCTATGATAAGGCCAACCACTGAAGGAACAAATGCTGTCGAACCAGGAACTACTTTTCGTTCGCCACTTTTCTCTG
>CACWGK010000149.1 GCA_902760415.1 uncultured Lachnospiraceae bacterium | reverse complement strand
TTCTTTGTAATTTTCTAGGTAATCCAATACAGTAGCAGCATCTTTAAACTGATCTAAATCTTCCAAAATATATGTTTTATAATCCTCCATTGTATCCCCAGAAAAATCATAATAAAGTATTCTTTCCAGCTTTATATCACTTTGTTTAAAGTAAACTAAGGTGTTATATATAGCATTAGCACTCTGTTCCAGATTATAAGTTCTGGTAATAATCTGGAGTTCGAAGTCCTCACTACGCATCGCCCTCTCATAGTCTATCTTCTTATCTTTCGAGAGAAACTTATCTTCTGGATATAAAATATTTCCATCAATCTCAATCTCAGCCTGATAATCCCATATAGTCTCCACTTCTTCGCGATATCTCTGATTTATCTTATCTAATATATACGCTTCCACATAATTATCATATACAACTTCTTCCTTTTCTAGAGATACCCCAACATATACAGTAGATGTACTAGATAGTCGGTATATAACATTATAATCAATACGCTTAAATACACTCTCGACGACATCATCGGCTTCTAATGTTACCCCATATTCCTTTCTCATATATTCTCTTGCGATACGCCTTGCTTTAATTTTTGCAGCCGCTTCAGTCCCACTATAAAAATATATAGAAACTGTAAGAATTATAAGAATAATTAAAACAACTAAAGCGTATATCCCATATCTTTTTTTGAAATAATTATGATGTTTCTTTTTTTGCTTCTTCTTTGATTCACTCATATATTCTGCCTTTATTATTCATTAGAATCGTCCCACTGATATATACTGAGATCAACCTTATTCTCATTAACCTTGACCCCTTCAGCTTCTAATAGCTTTGCCTGAACTTCGGCTCCGCCAAATGCAAAACCACCTGCCAAGGTTCCTTTTGCATCCACCACTCTGAAGCATGGTATATTATCTGGATCAGGATTCTTATGAAGAGCATTCCCTACTGCTCGTGACATTTTACTATTGCCCGCAAGTCGAGCAATCTGGGAATATGTGGCAACCTTTCCATAAGGAATCTTCTTTACAGCCTCGTATATCCTCTTAGTCGGACTGTCACTTATTAACTCATAGCTCTGTTCTATCATCAGTTTCACATCTTCATCAGGGATGGAACCATCCAGAATTACCGTATTCCAGTGGTCCTTATTCTGATGATATCCGGGAATAACCGACTCATAGGCCGAGCGCCAGAAATAGGCCATATCCGGGTCAACCTTAACATTTAAATTTATAAATCCATTTCTTTCATATGTCCAGAGAAAGGCTTTCTTATTCCCTTTAAATCTTACAAGCTGCCAGTTATCATCATGAAACGGCGCATCCTGGTAAGTATCAGGAAATGAAAGTCCATATTCCAGAACCTCTTTTCTTGTATCCATATATGAACCTCTTTACACAAGCGACATTACATATATCTGGCAAGGATTTGCCTCGTCCCATAGATCAGGCAGCACCTCAAACTCCTTAAATCCACATCCAAGATAGAATAGATTCGTCTTGTCATAGTCTTCATACATTCCCATCTTGACAGTCTTTACCTGCATGAATTCATATCCCGCTTTTCTTGCTTCTTCCTTTGCCTTTTCCACTAGCTGGCGTCCGATTCCACATCTATGATAATCCTTAAGTACTCCCATTACTGCAAGCTCCACAGTCACATTCCCAGTCTGCTTCAGGCACAGGAATCCTGCTGGCTTCCCCTCTTCCTTGGCTGCAAAGAACAGCCAGTCTGCACACTCCTTTATGTAATTCTCTCTACTTTCCTCTACTTCAAACCACTCAGTCAGTGCTTCAAGTACTGAGCGGGCAATGCTTTGTTTTTCTTTTATATCTGTTATCTGTTCTATCATATTTATATTCTCCTGTTTCATCAAACTGTAATTTCTATCTGATTACCTTCAAGTGCCACGATACAACTTTCGTAATAACCATCTCCGGTTGTTCGTGGTCCACTTATCACCTCATATCCGTCATTCTTTAAGGTTTCTGTCAGTACATCTACTTTATCTTTACCTCCTACCGAAAATGCTATATGAATATAGCCGGTTCTGGAAAGCTGTTTTTCCGTGCTGGGCGGCTGGCTCCTTCTCCACCAGGCCCTGAGCCTGCGGGAA
>CACWGK010000148.1 GCA_902760415.1 uncultured Lachnospiraceae bacterium | reverse complement strand
GAGGCGGAGTTACCGCTGGCAGATACACCTTCACAGGATGAAGAAGCTATAAATCATGGTTACGAGAATTATATCATACCAGAAGGCTCTACTTTATCAGATGAAGGAATGGTATATACAGATACGTATCTGAGTGAAGACTGCGCTATTCTTATGAATGCAATTCAGCCTTATCTGAGCGAAGGTTTTGTTTTAAATGAGGAACCTCAGGGATTTATTGACGAAGAAGGAAATGAAAAGGAGGGCTATGAACTCTATACTGTGTTCTTCAATAACTTTGTAGAAGGAGAGCATTATTATTGCGGAATGGCTTCACTTAAGAGTGAGAATTATATGAAAGACTTTTTTGATGAGGCTGATCTTAAGAATGGAGTATATGAGAAAGAGATAACTATCGTAGAAGGGCTTAGAGAATATAGATCATATAATCCTGAGACAAATGTATTCATATGTATTACATATATGGAAGGTGATTATGCAGTAGGGGATGATCCTTCTGAGCCTGTTGAATATTAATAAAGCTAATACTTAAATCGTACTTTATGTAAACCGGTTACGTGTATAGAACGTGGCCGGTTTATTATTTTGAAATTAGGGTTAGAGATGGCTAATTTTGGCTAGTTATAGCTTATAAAGATTAGCAAAAATAGGGGCTTTTCTGTGTTCACAATGGGGTTCAAGTGTGTTATTATATTCACTAGCTTTTTGCGTCTTTTTGTTATGCTTTTTATATGAGCAAATAAGTATTAATTACTTGTTTTCAGAAGGGCGTATACGAGGCCGATGATAAGGTCTCATAAAGAAATAAATCTAGGAGGAATCGCAAAATGGCAAGATTCAAAAAGACCATGGATGGTAATGAAGCTGCAGCTCATGCATCGTATATCTTTACTGATTGTGCAGCAATCTATCCAATCACTCCATCATCACCTATGGCTGAACATACTGATGAATGGGCAACTGCTGGAAGAAAGAATATCTTCGGCAACACTGTTAAAATCTTAGAGATGGAATCTGAGGCAGGAGCTGCTGGTACAGTACACGGCTCACTTGTAGCAGGTGCCATGACATCTACTTACACAGCTTCACAGGGACTTCTTCTTATGATCCCTAACCTTTATAAGGTTGCTGGTGAGAGACTTCCAGGTGTATTCAACGTTTCTGCACGTTGTGTTGCATCACATGCTCTTAACATTTTCGGTGATCACTCAGATGTTTACGCTTGTCGTCAGACAGGTTGTGCAATGCTTTGTGAGTCATCTGTACAGGAAGTTATGGACCTTACACCTGTTGCTTATATGGCAGCACTTGAAGGAAGACTTCCATTCATCAACTTCTTTGATGGTTTCCGTACATCACACGAGATTCAGAAGATAGAGTGCTGGTCAAATGAAGACTTTGAAGATATCTTCCCATATGACGCACTTGATAAGTTCAGAGCTGAGGCTCTTAATCCTAATCATCCATGCGAGAAGGGATCTGCTCAGAACCCTGACGTATTCTTCCAGACAAGAGAAGCTTGCAACCCAGCTTATAATGAGATGCCAGCTATCGTTGAGAAGTACATGGACAAGATCAACGCTAAGCTTGGTACAGATTACAAGCTCTTCAACTACTATGGAGCACCAGATGCAGAGAAGGTTATCGTTGCTATGGGTTCTGTATGTGATACTATCGAAGAGACAATCGATTATCTCATGGCTAAGGGTGAGAAGGTTGGTGTTGTAAAGGTTCGTCTTTACAGACCATTCGTAAATGATAAGTTCATCGCTGCTATTCCTAAGACAGCTAAGCAGCTCATCGTTCTTGATAGAACAAAGGAGCCAGGATCAATCGCAGAGCCACTTGCTCTTGATGTTATGGCTGCTGTCCGCAACACAGAGTTCAAGGATACTCCTATCACAAGAGGTCGTTATGGACTTGGTTCTAAGGATACAACTCCTTCAGAAATCGTTGCTGCATTTAACAATACAGAGAAGGAAGAGTTCACTCTTTCAATCTTCGATGATGTAACAAATCTTTCACTTGATTCTGGTGATGCTCTTGTTACTACACCAGAAGGTACAGTATGCTGTAAGTTCTGGGGACTTGGAGCTGACGGTACTGTTGGTGCTAA
>CACWGK010000147.1 GCA_902760415.1 uncultured Lachnospiraceae bacterium | reverse complement strand
AGTACGCATATTATGATCATAAATACGTAAGCTATGCCATACGCAATAGTCAGCATGAATGGTGTTCCGAAGAATGCCATTATGAGTACATTTGGCAGCCAGACGAAAAGTGATATTTCCAGTGCAAAGATTATGGAAGCGGATATTGAGGCTTTCTTTGGGAGACAGTAACGGTTCCATAATGGAAGCAGAACACCGGCCATAAACATGAATATGGTAAATACGATATAGAATAAGTTTTCACGTTCGGTGGATACACCCAGAATACTGCAAAGTCTCCAGGAACTGTTAATAGCACCGGCTGCTATATCTGTTAAGAAATTAAGTGCAGCAAAAAGTGCTCCATATATGATTGAGCATATTATAAATCTTGTATTTGTAATCTGCTCGATCTCATCAGGATTTTTCACATCATAATTCTTCATAAGAAGTCCGAGAACGAGGCCCTTTAGAGAATAGGAGATGACATCAACAACGAGGATTCCCATGGAGAGGGACTCTTCGATTATCTTTCCGTCACCACCCAGCATAGCCAGAATATTGGGAATATAACTGCTGATGAGAATCAGCATTATATAGGCGAAGCTGCGAAGAACCGTATTCTTTATCGGAAGTTTATATCCAATTACCAGATAGCCGAGTCCCACCACAAGCTCTGCGCAGATTCCGTATATAATAAATGGAATTGTGACAAAAGCAGGTGCCCCTTCTTTACCTTCTATAACAGCTTCCACAAATATGCGGAGCGGTGTAGTGATGAGATTAGGTATGAGTACGAAGAGAAGTAGGCGGAGAATAACACATGAATCAAATCTGTCCTTGTTTTTTTCACTATTAAATATCCTACTCACGGTTAGTGTCATTACTTAATTCCTCTTTCATAACATAAAGTTTATTCAGCAGTTTCTGCTGAACTTTTGCAAATGTCTTTATATCTCTTTCGGATATGTCGGCATAGAGTTCAGAAACAAATCTCATATTTTTATCCAGGTTTTCGGCACCCCATCTACGGCCCTTATCTTTAATAACGATTATCATGTTTCTTTTGTCAACATCGGACTTTTCGAGAGTTACATATCCTTTTTCAACAAGCTTATCTACAAGCTGCTTTGTGCTCTGTCGTGTGATGCCGCATTTCTCAGCAAGCTGATTAAGATTAGGTGCTTCTTCACATCTTCCAAGTATCATAAGAGGAAGCCACTGTCTTGAAGTGATATCCTCCATTCCCATATCCATAACGCTCTGAAGAGTATTGGCGAGTCTGGAAATTTCAACGAGAGAAGTAAATACAGGTGTATTATATTTATCCATGATATATCCTCCTGATCACAATATGCAGTATACTGCATAAATATGTTTGAGCGTAGTATATATGCAGTATGCTGCATTTGTCAAGATAAAAAATAAAATAATATAATAAACATGACATACAGTTGTCGTGATTGGGATGCTAAGATTATATAAAAAAGAAAGGGGTAAATATAATGCGATTAGATGGATTTGGACTGCTTGTTGAAAATATGGGTGAGATGATCCGGTTTTACAGAGATGTACTTGGTTTTGAGATAAAGGAAGAAGAGGATTCATCAAATGTATATCTTGTTAAAGACGGGACTTTATTTCTTCTATATGGCCGAAAAGACTTTGAGGATATGACGAGCCGTAAATATGAATATATTAAAGGACTGAATGGACATTTTGAGATTGCTCTCTATGTTGATACCTTTGAGGAAGTGGATGAGGTATTTAAGAAAGCAGTTGAAAATGGTGCAGAACCGGTACTGGAACCAGAACTTGAGCCATGGGGACAGAGAACATGTTATATTGCTGATCCTGAAGGAAACCTTATTGAGATCGGTTCATGGAATAAACCATTCGAAGAGAAGGATGCGGAGAGGTAGATTGAAATGGCATTTGATTTCAAAAAAGAATATAAAGAATTTTATATGCCTAAAGCGAGGCCTGAGATTGTTACAGTTCCTAAGATGAACTATATAGCAGTTCGTGGAAGCGGTGATCCGAATGAAGAGGATGGCGATTATAAGAAGGCAATCGGGCTTCTGTATGGAATCGCCTTCACTATCAAGATGAGCAAGAAGGGTGACCATCGGATTGAAGGTTATTTTGATTATGTGGTTCCACCACTGGAGGGCTTCTGGTGGCAGGGTGATAATTCAGCAGAGCCGAATCCTGATGTAGTGACAGGTGTGATCGACTATTCACACAAAGAGGATTTCCATTCGATATCAGTGATAAGACTTCCTGATTTTGTAACTGAGGAAGACTTTAAATGG
Source organism: uncultured Lachnospiraceae bacterium (assembly GCA_902760415.1). Lineage (GTDB taxonomy): Bacteria > Bacillota > Clostridia > Lachnospirales > Lachnospiraceae > Eubacterium_Q. The sequence goes on along the minus strand of CACWGK010000147.1, from coordinate 20 downwards.
GCTGTAGATGAAGCAACCAC
>CACWGK010000146.1 GCA_902760415.1 uncultured Lachnospiraceae bacterium | reverse complement strand
ACGCTCTCTCTCTATATCATTTGAATCCATTACTCTCTCGGCAACTTCCTGATTTTCTCTAAAGACACCGCTCTGGTGAAGCAGGCCATCTACAAGAGTAGTCTTACCGTGATCTACGTGAGCAATGATTGCAACATTTCTAATATCTTCTCTTATCATAATTAAACTCCTATATATTTTTAACGTCTTCCATAACGTTTTGTATTAGATCGACTAAGTTCATGCTTATTCTTATCAATCTGAGCAACACAGTATTCGTCATCAACCTCAGGCATCTTGTCAACATCGTCCGGAATAATCATAAGTGTTGTATTATCGACAAAGAGCGTCTGCTGACGTTCATCATTTATAAGAATCGTGGAGAATGGGGTAAAGTTTTCTCCTCGAACTGTGATACTATTACTATATGCATTATATTCCATATTCTTTACAGTAATATCATAAAGACCAAGTCTCATATCCTGCTTTTCATAAGGCTGTACATAGTTATATACGAAATGATCACCATAAAGCATGTCATACTCAGCAAGAAGAACATCTCTATGATACTCATGATTATCAACCAGGGGATCATCGTTATAATACCTGTTATGTATCTTCTGCATGATACCGCCTTCGAAGCCGATTCCTCTCATAAGATAATCAGACATTTCATAAGCGTACATATCCCTATCTTCAAGATCAAGACCTATATTATTGACTATTACATATTCAGTCTGTGACTGAGTTCCAGAATTAAACTGATCTTCTTCAAATGAAAGCGATGGAATATGATCTCCATAAAGAAGCAGGACGTAATCATCTCCTCTTTCATCAAGTCTTTTCTTTAAGTCGAGTATCATTTGATCCATTTCATAACATTGATTTACAAAATAACCAAACTGATAAGATAGCTCCTGAGCTAATTCTTCGTCTTCATTTGCCACTTCAACATGAACATGTTCGTCACATTTCAGCTGAGTCTTTGGATATCTACCATGTCCCTGAACAGAGATTGTAAAGACAAAGTCCGGTTCCGGATCATAATCCAAAGCGTTTATTATCTCTGTAGGCAGACAATCATCCTTTGCCCAACCAGTTTCGGTACGATTAAACTGAAGCATATATTCAAGGGAAGTAAATGTCTGGAACCCAAGATTTGCATAAGTAATATCTCTAGAATAAAACTTAGCCTTATTATTATGTATTGCATGAGTTCCATAACCTTCACGAAGAAGTAGCTGCGCCATACTCTCACAAGGCGTTTCAGTAAGTATGGTCTTATACGGATATTCGCCCGCACCAAAGACTTTACTATTCATACCAGTGACAATCTCAAACTCTGTATTTGCAGTACCAGCACCAATAGCAGGAACTGTAAGGAATCCAGAAGGATACTCTTCTTCAAACTTCTTAAAGTTAGGAATTGATTCTTTATCCGTTGTCACATTATTGACACGTCCAATATCTATAAATGACTCCAGCTGAATCACTATGATATCAGGCATCTGTTTCTTATTATTCTTATATTGGAAATGACGCTTAGGCTTTTCAGCATACTTAAGGTCATTCATAACAGAGTTCATCGCTGCTTCATTATATTCATCAGGCTTTGATATACCCTGATCTATAATACTGTTGGCGAAGCAATATACAAAGCCGTAGCTCTTATACGCCGTACCAAGGTTCGTAAACTTATCGGAAATGAGCGAGTTTTCAAGAGCAAGGAATGTCATAATATATACGAGGACAAAGGATACAAGCACAACAACCGCACCTTGAACATAATTAACCTTACCTTTTATGCGAGGTATCTTAAGGAATGCCACAACAATGATTATGATAAATATAATGATACCAGCAACAATCGCTATTCTCTGCCAGAAATTAAAGTATATATTAAACATACTTATAACATCGGTAAACATTATGAAATCAATCGCCGAAAAAGGCGTGATCCTATAACCTAACAACATAAAGTTTATAAAACCAACTGCGAACCAGAGTAAGAATATAAGTCCCATAGCGAATCCACGCCTCTTAAACATAAGACCTATAGAAAGCGTGCAATAAAGTATCAGAACATTATATACAAATACTAATGGATTATGGATTATAAAAACCAGCGGACTAAGAAGAGACCTTCTTCCAAGCATTTCTAGAAGAACGCCTTCAAAGACTGACACAACTAAAATGATAATAAGCCATTTCCATATAGGAAGGTCATAAGAATGACGAATCTTCTCCGCTACAGCCTTCTTAAATCCACGCTTCTTCTTACCAGAAGTCTCTGAATCGTCTGGCTCCTCTGGAGTTTTAGATTCCTCAGAAGTTTTAGACTCTTCAGTAAGCTTTAAATCATTCTCGTTGTCATTTATATTGATATCGATATTCTTTTTATTAGAATTATTTTTCTTTGACATAGATCTATCGAATAATTATTCAAAAACATAGTATCCCAAATATATACACAAGGCGTATTATATCTCAATTAAA
>CACWGK010000145.1 GCA_902760415.1 uncultured Lachnospiraceae bacterium | reverse complement strand
TTGTGAACTTGGTAGAAGAGAAGGCTGTTTTCATCTTATCAAGTATCTATGTATGACTGACTTTATAAGTTTTGATAAAGGAGGAGCAAAGCTGGTCAGAAATCATACACTTGCAAACGGAGATGATTATTGCGACTTTCATGTGAGCAGGAAGGAGAAATAATGATAGAGGTTGCTTTGGTTGAAGGACTGATATGGTCTGTTTTATGGATAATATATGTTTATATATTGGTTACGAAATTTCCGTGGGAGATGCTACATGATTATCCGGAGGATATACAGAAGGCATCTACACTTCCGGAACCATCGGCCGAACAGAAGAAAAAGGCAAGAATTTTCTCGGCTCTGTTTTCGCTTGTGCTATTTGGCATATTGATTGTATTTGGAGTCCTCCAATATGGTGGAGGGAAAACATCGTTTTTGAACTTGGCTTTATTTACATTCATAATAGCTATGAGCTGGAATGTGGTTGACCTTATCGTAATGGACTGGATTATCATATGCAAGCTGACTGCTAAATGGGTTGTAATTGAAGGAACGGAAGGTTGTAAAGGCTATAAGGATTATATGTATCACTTTAAGGGATTTTTGATAGGGTGTGTATATTCGACGATAATGGCACTCATCATATCGGGAATAGATTATCTAATACTTAGGTTTATAGTTTGGTAACCTGGTGAGACAAAGTTATTGACAACTAACTCAATTTATATTATATTAACCATGCGACCCAAAATAAAAAACGGTCGCATGATTTTTGCTTTTGATATGACCAAAAATAAATAATGGTCGCAAGATTTGCCGGATGTCAGGTAAAGAGGAGGTTAAGTATTATGCCGCCAAGAGTATTTACGGAGGAAGAGAGAGAAAAACTTCGTATATCAATGTTGGAGCAGGCGATACCACTTCTGGAAGAATATGGACTTGTACATATGTCTGTTGATAAGATTACGAAGAAGGTGGGAATCGGAAAGAGTACATTTTACAGTTTTTTCAGCTCCAAAGAGGAATATGTAAGCTATGCGCTTGAATATAATCGTAAGAAAACTTTAGATGAACTTGATAAGAAATTTCCACCAGGAAAGAAGATGAAACCGGCAGAGGTTTTTCAAATGTATTTTACGACATTTCTTTCCAGTAATTCCATCTATAAGAAGTTTTCTGCAGAAGATGAGAGAGCTCTGTATGAGGCTGATAAGGCAAGAGGTAAAGAGGTAAGTCTTGCCAGGGAAACATATATAGCTGAGAGGCTTATGGTTCATATGGAGGGGGTCAGGGCGGATCTCGATGTCGCACTTCTGGCCAATTATATAAAGCTTATAGTTCTGGCATATGAGAATAGTTATATGTTTCATGATTCAGCAATGGAGAGAATGCAGGATGAATTAAAGATTAGACTAATCGATCTGATATTTGAAGAGGATGCGAAGGCAGAACTGATTGAGATGCTTAAGGCCGCAGAGTCAAATAAAAGAAAGTGAGAATAGGAAAGATAAAAACACGTTAGTGTAAAATATGGAGGAAAATATGAATAAGGGAAAGACAGTTGTAGAATTTAAAGATGTACTAAAAGAATATGGTGAGGGTGATGGAAAACAGATTGCTGTGAATCACATAGACTTTACCATAGATGAAGGCGAGTTTGTAGTTATACTGGGGCAGTCGGGAGCGGGGAAGTCTACTGTGCTGAATATGCTGGGAGGTATGGATAAACCTACATCAGGCACGGTTACGGTGGACGGAGCAATAGTTTCATCCATGAATGATGCGAAGCTTTCGGATTACAGAGCTGAAAAGATAGGATTCATATTTCAGTTTTATAATCTGATTCCGAGTCTTACGGCATATGAAAATGTGGCACTAACGAAGAGTATAGTGAAGAACGCACTTGATCCCATGGAAATGCTGGAACGAGTCGGACTTAAGAATCATGCAAAGAAGTTCCCGTCCCAGATGTCGGGTGGTGAACAACAGAGAGTATCTATAGCAAGGGCGCTTGCAAAGAATCCGAAGATAATACTCGGAGATGAACCAACAGGCGCCCTTGATTCTGAGACCGGAGTTAGCGTTCTTAAACTTTTAGTAGCTATGTCTCACGATTATGGAAATACAGTTATTCTGGTAACACATAATGCTGATATAGCTAAATGCGCTGATAAGGTTATACGTATGAAGAACGGAAAAATCAGAGAGATTAAGATCAATGAGTCACCGGTTCCTGTTGAGGAGGTGGAGTGGTAATGCTATACAGAAAAATGCTTAGAGAAATGAGAGGCAATCTAGGGCAATTCATATCTGTTCTTATACTTTCATTTCTTGCGACATTTATCTATGCAGGTTTTGAATCGAATGTAGTTGGAAGTGGAAAGGCAGTTGATGAATTCCATGAGAAGACAAATATAGCTGATGTCTGGATATACAGTGAGGGCTTCAAAGAGGAAAATCTGGGTCAGGTAAAGGAACTTTCCTTCGTAAAGGATGCCCAGTTCAGAACTGAGATAAGAGGCACA
>CACWGK010000144.1 GCA_902760415.1 uncultured Lachnospiraceae bacterium | reverse complement strand
AGGACAGTAGTACTGAAATCCACATCAGCACCCAAGCTAACAATACGAATTATATGACATATAAGTTCTGGAAAGAAATGGGAGCTACCCGTGTAGTTGCAGCGAGAGAACTCTCCCTCAAGGAGATCAGAACAGTCCGTGATAACATTCCTGAAGACCTGGAGATAGAAGCCTTCATGCATGGCGCAATGTGCATTTCTTATTCTGGACGCTGCTTACTGTCAAACTACTTCACAGGTCGCGATGCAAACCGCGGAGCCTGCACACATCCTTGTCGCTGGAAGTATGCTGTAGTAGAAGAGCATCGCCCAGGCGAATATCTGCCAGTAGAAGAAGATGACCGTGGAACATATATATTCAATTCAAAAGACCTCTGCATGATAGACAAAATCCCAGACCTAATAAATGCGGGAATCGATTCCTTCAAAGTCGAAGGCCGTATGAAGACAAACCTCTACGTAGCAGTAACAGCCAGAACCTATCGTGAGGCAATCGACGACTACTTCGAATCACCAGAACTATATGAGTCAAAGATTCCACATTATATAGAAGAAATCTCAGCATGTACCATGCGAGACTTCACCCGTGGCTTCTACTATGGAAAACCATCAGAAGAAGACCAAATCTACGATAACAACACCTACATTCGAAATGCAGTCTATATGGGACTAGTCGAAGAGGTAAATGAAGATGGTACCATTACGCTCACCCAGAAGAACAAGTTCTCGGTAGGTGACAAGCTTCAAGTAATGCTTTTCAAGGATAAAGATATTGATTTGAATCAAAACAGTAATGATTCAATACAAGAAAAAGAGAAGAACTATAATCTAGAACTAACAGTAGATAAAATAATAGATGAGTTCGGCAGAGAACAGGAATCAGCTCCACATCCAAAGCAAAAATTAAAGGTTAAACTGAGTGGTGATATATCTGCTATAAAACCAGGTATGATTCTCCGTGTTCTGGAAAAATAGCATCAAAAAAACATCCAAAAAGCAAAGTGTAAACTTAAGAATATAAAATACAAAACTATGCAAAATGCACAAAAAAAGACTTGATTTTAATGCATAATACTCAAAAAACAGTGTGAGACATATACTAAATAACTAAAAATAAAAATCTGTTTTGAATTGTAAAATGATTATGATATAATCTTTATGTTAACAAATGGGTTGGGGTAATTACGCCCTAACAGATATACACTTAATTCAAATACAAAATTATTGAAACTAATATGCTTTATGTATGTTTGTTTTCAGTATGTAAGGAGATAGCACATGCGTATAACAGGTGCAAGAAAAAAGATTCGAATTGGTGACCTCTTAGTTGAGGCTGGAGCTATAACACCTGAACAACTTCAGGAAGCTCTTGCTAAGCAAAAAGAAGAGGGCGGAATGCTCGGAAATATCATTATGGAGCTTGGCTTCATTTCCAGAGAGCTTCTTATCACCGTTCTTACTACCCAGATGGGTATAGATTATTGCGAGATTAGAACAGTGCAAATTGATGAAAGTGTCTTGAATCTCGTGCCAAAGGAACTTGTTACAAAGTATAAGGCTATGCCTATAGGATTTGCTGAAGATAATGCAAATGTACTTCAAGTTGCTATGGCTGATCCTATGGATCTTATGGCTGTTGATGATATCAGCATAGCCAGTGGACTTCAGGTTGAACCACTTCTTTCTTTTGAAGATGATCTGGATAATGTAATAGGTAAGAATTATGGTAGCGCTGAGGCTATGCAGGCTGCCGAGGCTTATAAACTAGAGATGGGCGTCAGCGCATCTGAAGAAGATGATGGATATACGGAAGAGATAGACAATTCACCGATTGTTATGCTTGTTAATCAGATTATTGAAGGTGGAGTTAGACAGAGAGCCTCCGATATTCATATAGAAGCTCTTGAGACAAATGTTCGAGTGAGATACCGTATTGATGGTGCTCTTAAGCAGGTTATGACATATGAGTTGAATATTCTTCCCGCAATTACAGCACGTATTAAGATTATAGGCGGTATGGATATTGCTGAGAAGAGAAAACCTCAGGATGGTCGTATTACTATAATAGTAGATAGAAAAGAGTTTGATGTCCGTGTATCTATTCTTCCGACTGTATATGGAGAAAAGACTGTTATGAGACTTACTTCCAAGGATGGACTTACAAAGCCTAAGTCAGGCCTTGGATTCTCGGAATCAGAGATAGAAATCTTTGATGGTATACTTAGTAATCCTCACGGTATCATTCTTGTTACAGGACCTACAGGATCTGGTAAATCTACAACACTTTATACTTCTTTATCAGAACTTAATAAAGAAGAAGTTAACATTATCACTGTAGAAGATCCTGTCGAGGCTAACATAAATGGTATCAATCAGGTTCAGGTTAATGTTAAAGCGGAGATGACATTCGCTGCAGCGCTTAGATCTATCCTTCGTCAGGACCCTGACATCATAATGATAGGAGAGATTCGAGATGGCGAGACTGCACAGATAGCCGTACAGGCCGCTATCACAGGACACTTGGTTGTATCGACGCTGCATACTAATTCG
>CACWGK010000143.1 GCA_902760415.1 uncultured Lachnospiraceae bacterium | reverse complement strand
ATCATTAAGAGACTATACGATGCAGCTTCGAGATATGTATCATACACAGATAGATGTAAAACAGAATCGCATTATGACACTGCTTACAGTTGTTACAACGATCTTTATGCCTCTGACACTTATTGTTGGCTGGTATGGTATGAACTTCCGATATATGCCGGAGCTGGAGACCAAATGGGGTTATCCAGGAGTAATCGGTCTAAGTGTTGCAATCATTATCGGAGGTTTGTGGTTCTTTAAGAAAAAGAAGTGGCTATAAAAGTCGGTTTTCCTTTTTTGGGTTTGACTGAAGTTAAAATTATGTTTATCATAAATTTATGATTTAAGTTTTATTTATTATAAGCTTAGATGTTTTTACAAGTATTTAGGAGGTGTTTAAATGGCTTGTTTTATCGTATCTGCAGCAGAGGCTGCTGTTGTAAAGGCCGTAGAAAAGGTTGAAGAGAAGAAGGAGATTAAGAGAGCTGAGTCAGGTGAAGAAGTATCATCTACTCGTATTCCTCTTAGCAGAAAGCTTAAGTGGCTTTCATATATGTTAATGGGTGGAAGCTTCCTTCTTATGTTTGAACATATATGGCATGGGGAGATAGTTCCATGGTTCCCATTCCTTTCAGCTATGGCAGACCAGGCTGATATGATGGAAATGTTCCATGAGATGGCAACAGTTGGGGTATGTATGGCACTCCTTATAACCTTTGTTTGGGCAGGTATCTGCATCGTAGCTGACAGAATCGTTAAGCGTGCAGAAGATCCAGTTCCTGAGGTATAATATAATCCTAAATGAAGTGATTAGAAGTTGAGGAGGGCGTATGACATTATTAATTACAGTATTTGCGGCAGTTGCAGCAACTGTTAAGTGGTATACTCGTAAGGATGACAGTATGAAGCTTGGTATCCTTCTCTGGATGTACTGGGGCGCTTCACTTATGTGGCTGGTGGATGCAGTATTTGAATATATTGAGCTGCATGCTGATTACTTTAGTCCTGCACCAGCTGATATGTTAAATGATGCATTTCTTGGACTCGCTGTTGTAGCACTTGGACTTGTAGTATGGGTAGTAAGACTTCTCATACTTGATCCAAAGGGTGTTGTAAAGAAGAGTCTTAAGAATGAGGCAATAGATATTAAATCAGACAGTAAGGTAAAGACAGAATAATGAAGAATTTTAGAGTAGAGTTAAAGAAAATTGTTGATGATAGTTATGATATAGAAGTCGGATATGGACTGACAGATAGTCTTGTAAATGACTTAAAGGCAGGCTTAGTTGGTAAGACAACTAAGCTTGCTGTTATCACGGACAGTATAGTTAAGGATCTATATGCAGACAAAATCGCTGAGCGTCTTATACAGGAGGGATTCACTGTAGATACATTTGTCTTCCCTGAGGGAGAGAAGAGTAAGACGAGAGAGGTTAAGGCAGACATAGAGGATCAGATGCTTGCCAAGGGATATAGAAGAGATTGTGCCGTACTTGCAATAGGTGGTGGTGTGGTAACAGATCTTGCTGGATTCCTTGCTGGAACCTTCGGACGAGGAGTTCCATTTGTCAATTATGCTACAACACTTCTTGCTGCAGCAGATGCTTCGGTAGGTGGTAAGACAGCAGTAGATACTCCGCTAGCTACAAATCTTATAGGGCTTTTTAATCAGCCTGAAAAGGTTTATATTGATATCGAGACTTGGAATACACTTCCAAAGAGGCAGATCATCAGTGGACTTGCTGAGACTATAAAGCATGCTTGTATGGCAGATAAAGAGTTCTTCGAATATCTTGATACTCACATGGATGAGATACTTAGCCTTGAAAAGGAAGCATGTGAGAGAGTGTCAGAGGCAAATTGCAGAATAAAGTACGAAGTTGTTATGAAGGACGAGAGAGAGTCTGGACTTCGTGAGATACTTAATCTTGGACATACAGTTGGTAGAGCTATAGAAACTGTCAGCGACTATGAGCTTCTTCATGGAGAGGCAGTATCTATCGGACTTGTGGCTGAGGTGATGCTGGCTGAAAGGCTGGGACTCGTTTCTGCTTCAGATAGAGAGCGTACTATAGCACTTCTGGCTAAGGCTGGTCTTCCAGTAGAGATTCCTGATTATATTGATAGAGAAGCGCTTGTTAAGAAGCTCTATACTGATAAGAAGGTAAGAAATGGCAAGCTTAGATTTGTACTTCAGGATGGCATAGGTTCTGTAAAGGAATTTGAGCCAGGAGTCTTTGCTACACCGCTTGAAGAGAGCTTTGTAAGAGAAGTTATAATGGATATGTAAAATCTTGTGAGAGAAATGTGAAAAATCTAACAAATAACCACAAAGTATTGGACTTTTCTTTGATTTTAGATACAATATGTGGTAAATTATTGGACAGTGGGTGCTTAGAATAGCCTCACTGTTCTTTTTATGCATTTTATATCCGAAAAGGAGCAAAGTATGGAAACAATTAAAACGATTGATTACGAAGAGGAGATGGGCCAGGATTACGTGGATTATGCCATGTCGGTTATCACTGACCGTGCTCTCCCTGACGTAAAGGATGGACTTAAGCCAGTTCAGCGAAGAGTGCTTTACTCTCTATCTGAACTTACTCGTTCTGACAGTCCTCACCGTAAGTGT
>CACWGK010000142.1 GCA_902760415.1 uncultured Lachnospiraceae bacterium | reverse complement strand
TATCATTTGTTAATGCACTTATTATCTTTCTCCACCACCAATTATCTGTCTCTCCCATAGAAGAGCCAAAAACAATGAATAGTTCCGTGCTATCCAAATTTTGACCATAACGCGCATCGTTCCTTGCCCAAACTGACTTGACAAAACTTTTTTCTGGCGAATATGCATTAATACTATTCTTATTAATATTGTTTCCTTCTGTTCCAAATAGCAACGAAGCGGGAACGTCTTGGCTCCCATGCGGATGATAAATATTAATCAACAGATTCACTAGAGGATCATTATGCTTATACTGACCACCATACCCATTAGGATCAAGATTAAGTCTAAAGTTATTATTTGATGTCGAAAACTTTTCTGGATCAAACTTTTCACTTGACAAAAAAATATAATTATCTAGTAACGCCGTATAATTTAAATTGTAAAAATCGAATACTATCTTATCATTATTATCAATCGAACGATAAAATGACATTTTTCCATATTGGCCTTCACTCAAATCGCCTAAAAAATCACTAAATGAAGCCAGTGGTTTTTCCGATTCTTCACACATTTTGGAAAAACGTGTAATAAGTTCACCATCTATAATCTCATTAAGGTATAGAGAGAAATAACGCTGCACTTCCCTCAGGTCTTTTTTTAAGACATCTAAACTATCCCGGTCGGTAGTTTCAATTATTTTAGAATTAAGGGCATACTCTATGTCACTCCAATTGCTTGTTTTACCGATATTATCATTCATTCTCTCGATTATGTAGTTTGATATATCACCGTTCTTCCTATAAAAGTAATAATAATAAAACATTTCATAAGATGTATTTCTCTCCGAATCAAGTTTTTGAAGCATCGATAAATCAAATCCATTTCCAACAATTACTGATATTCTTTTCTCCGCCATCTTTACCCCACATTTAACAATAACTGGTATGTACTATAGTTGTCCTCGCTTACCCTCACATCAACCTATCATCTCTCCATTCACCCTCTATCACATAGCCATCGGAATAGGTGAACTTTCCGTGGCCATTGCGGAGATTCCCCGAGAATTCGCCTTCGTACTTCCCGAAATATGATCCACTAGCATCCAGGTATGTCTGAATACCATAGCCATGCTTCACGTCATTCGACCATTCGCCTTCATAATATGTGCCGTCAGCATAGTCCAATCGACCAGTTCCATCTCTTAATCCTGCTGTGAATTCGCCAGAGTACTTCCACCCGCTTACATCTACATATATACCCTTGCCAGTTTCCACATTATTCACCCAATCACCCTCATAGGATGAACCATCGGGATATCTATACGTTCCAAAGCCATTTCTATTGCCGTTTGAAAACATACCCTCATAACTCCAGCCTTCAGAGCTATCCAGAGTCCCAAAACCATTAGGTAAATCATTCAGAAACTCGCCTTTATATACACTTCCATCAGTATATATTAATCTTCCACTACCACTGCGGAGACCGTCAACAAACTGTCCGGAGTATTGGAAACCGCTCGCGTCCTTATACTCTCCATCTCCGTTTTCAAGATTATTTAGAAATGTGCCGGTATATGTGGAACCGTCTGGGTATGTATATTTACCAAAACCTTCTCGCAGCCCCTCTTTGAAATGACCGTCATATATCCATCCACTAGAACTTTTTAATATGCCTTTACCGCTAAACAGATTATCTTTAAAGTGTCCTTCATAGACGGATCCATCTGCACATGTAAGTCTGCCCTCGCCCTGAAAAATGTTATCAACTAGATTGCCCTCATATATCCATCCGCCCGTCTTAACCGTTACGTCCGTTGGAACATTCTCATTCCATTTACCACTTATGATTTCCCCATCCATAAATGAATATGTCCCCACACCATGTATGCTGTCTTCATTCCAGTCGCCAGAATAGTTACCGCCATCCAAAGAAACGACCTTGCCAATGCCGTTTCTTAATCCTGCTTTGAACTCACCTACATAGTACCAGCCTTCACTGCTCGCATAACAACCATGTCCATTCGGCAAATTGTTACTGTACTCGCCATTATATAATGAGCCATCGTTAAAGACTTTTATAGCAATTCCTTCAATTTCACCTTTCCTGAATGTGCCCTCTATCTTAATTCCTTCAGCAGTATAAACACCCGCGCCGTTTGGCAAATCATCCTTAAATTGCCCCTCATACCTACTGCCATCGCTAAAGGTTAAGACGCCCTCACCATTGCGATATCCATTTTTATACTCACCGTCATATGACCATCCGGAGATTGAGATATACTCACCTGACCTATTAGGAATTCCATCGATTAATTCTCCACTAAAAACATCCCCGTTTTCCAACTCTATGCTAATTGTCCCATTCTTATCATCTCCAAAACTAAGCCCTGGCTCAACTACCGCGCAAGATGTCAGTAATACAAGCAAGGCTAAAGCAGCAATTATAATATTGAGTTTTATGAGGCTACACTTTCTCATACAACAGAATCACTCTTTCCCGTGTCCACTTTTTTGATGATGATCCAATTGACTATGACACCAAGCTTTTTTTCTTATAAAAATCACCACTGCAGCAACAATAACAACCACGACCACTGTTATAAGCCTATAAACACTGCCTCCATCCGCTTTGTATAGTATAGTCACATCAGCGCCGTCGTCCTTGAGCAAAAACATTTTCTCTCGTCTACTGTCTTCGTTAATCCCGTTATTGCTTGCATAGTATGCTATGCCGTCATCCTTTTCCACTCTATGTGCTTCAATCGTTTCTAATATAAAGTCTCGAGACCCCTGCGTATCCAGCAGTTCAAAACACTCCGCAAGATCGCCTTGTCTATCATAGTATAGAATTCTTTTGCTCTTACATAGATATATTCCCAGTATGTCTCCTTTCCAGAATAACAACACATGTTGTCCCGTGCGAAATTTGTATGAGAACATAAAATTACC
>CACWGK010000141.1 GCA_902760415.1 uncultured Lachnospiraceae bacterium | reverse complement strand
CATATCAGAAATATACTTAATCAGTAAAATGATACTACTAGATATATTTTGTAATAAATGATCTACGATGAATCTCACACGGACCAACCGTCTGTATAGCTTCAAGATGCTTTGCAGAGCCATAACCCTTATTGCTCTTAAATCCATACTCAGGATACTTTGCATCGTATTCATCCATCATTCTATCTCGCGTCACTTTTGCTACAATACTCGCAGCAGCTATAGAAACGGACTTTGCATCCCCCTTCACGATACCGACCTGCTTAATATCTATTCCCGGAATCTTAAATGCATCTACAAGTATAAGATCAGGTGCAGGAGAAAGTCCCATAACACTATCTCTCATAGAACTCATATCAGCATCACTGATTCCTTTATCATCTATATATTCTGCCGTTCTCATACCTATAGCATAAGCAACCGCATTACTTATTATGATATCATAAAGCTCCTCCCGCCTCTTCTCGGGCACCTGTTTAGAATCATTTAAGTAAGGAATCACAAGTCCCTTAGGTAGTATTACAGCAGCTGTAACTATAGGACCCGCAAGAGGACCACGGCCAACCTCGTCTACCCCACAGATATACGAATAGTCATCTTCGTATTTCTTCTCAAAGTACATCATTTCTTCTACTCGCTGAAGTTCTTTCTCTAAAGACGCCTTTGTTTTGTCAGCCTGCTTTATTAGATTCTGAACCCCGGTTCTTTCATCAGACGAATACTCAGCAAGGAATCCACCTAAAGCTTCTAGTTTTTCCTTATATTCCATAATCTTCATCGAGTTAATGCTCGCAAGCTTTGACTTAATATCTCCTATCTTCTCCTGTCCCATAATACCTCCAAAAATAATCTTTATATAACATAAAAGCACCCACATAATACTGGATGCTTTTAATGTATCAATCATGTTATCTATATAACTTTATAACTATTTATCAATCTTACCAAACTTACCAAATGGTGTAAGTCTAAGTACAGCCTTACCTATAATATCTTTCTTATTAATGTTACCTACATCGGCCCATCTACTATCACGGCTATCATTTCGGTTATCTCCGAGAACAAAGAACTCATCCGGTCCGAGTGTCAACGGTTCACTGGCAGTACCGCTATCGACCATAATCTCGCGACCATAACTCTCTGACAGTACCTCACCATTGATAAGAATACTACCATCAGGTGTAATCTGAACAGTCTCACCAGGAAGACCTATAACTCTCTTGATGTAATAAACATCCTGTCCCTGATACGGGAAAACGATGATATCAAATCTCTTAGGATTTGAGAAATGATATGTAAGCTTATCAATCCATAGATTATCACCATCCTGAAGTGTTGTCTCCATAGAATGACCATGAACAGTAGTTCTCTGACCTACAAATGTAATGATACAATAGCAGATCATTATGATAATACCGATATAGATAATAAGGCTAAGAAGTTCTTTAACTATATTAACTTCATCCTTATTCTTCTTTTTCTTTACCTTCTTGTAGTCAGGATTATATTCCTCATCCTCATAAAGATCTTCATCAGCTGCTTCAGATGTTTCTTCTTCATCTTCAGGCTTATCGCTAGGCTCTTCATCAGAACTCTTAGAGCCCTTCTTTGCAAGCTTTTCAGCCTTTTTTCTTTCCTTCTCTTCAAGCTTCTTCTGCTTCTTTAACTCTTTTTCATCTTCGTAGCTCATTTCCTCCGCCCACTTGGCGAAGTCAGAACGCTTATCCTCTGAATCTAGTGACATATATAATCTCCCAATATTATTCTATGTTAGAAGGCGTCTCAAGAGAAATCCTACCCAGCTTACCAGATCTGAAATCATCAAGTATCAGCTTACAAGCTTTATCAAGATCAATCTCTCCACCTTTTTTTATACTTTTTTTATATTCAGCAATATCAGAGAGCAACTTCTCCGAATCACCCAACTCTTCTATAATATACCTATCTTTAAGGATATTGCAATAATTATCTTTAAGAAAATCAAGAAACTTAAGAGTCACTTCTCTAAGTTCCAAAATGTTATCATTTATAGAACCAATGAAGGCAATCCTAAGTCCAATCTGTTCACTTTCGAACTTTGGCCACAGAATACCAGGAGTATCAAGAAGGTTTACATCCTTAGATATTCTAATCCACTGATTTCCTCTTGTTACACCAGGCTTATTGCCAGTCTTAGCAGTAGCCTTACCAACAAATGAATTGATAAATGTAGACTTTCCAACATTTGGTATGCCGCAAACCATAGCCTTTATAGGTCTGGCAGCTATAATACCACGACGTCTGTCTCGCTCTATTTTATCCTTGCATACCGTCTTTACGGCATCAGTAACTTTAAGAGTCTCTTTCCTCACTCTGCTATCCATCTTCAGAACAGTAAAGCCTAGATTCGTATAGTAATCTTCCCAAAGACTAGTTATTCTAGCGTCAGCCATATCAGCCTTATTCATTATAATAATTCTCTTCTTACCCGAAGCGAGGTTATCGATATCAGGATTCTTACTGCTAAATGGGATTCGAGCATCAACAAGTTCTATAATAACATCACAGAGCTTGATGTCTTCCTGCATTTTTCTCCTCGCCCCCGTCATATGACCGGGATACCAGTTTATATCCATATTAAAACCCTAATCATAGATATTTCCGCGAGTTTCCTCTGGGAATATCCTATACATAACCTTTCCTTTGATTTCAGATTTTTGAACATTTCCATAATTGATAAAACGAGAATCCTCGCTATTAGATGTATTATCACCCAATATAAAGTATTCCTCATCACCAAGAACTATAGACTCATCCAAAAGTCCTGGAGAATTAATATACGAAAATGAATAATCATCATTTGTATGCTTACCATTTATTACGAGTCTGCCCGCAACAACAGATATGGTATCGCCAGGAAGCCCTACCACACGTTTAATATCGTAGTAATCCTTACTTCCAATCCTCTTTATAGCTACAACGTCATATCGCCTAATCTTACCAAACTTATAGGCAAGCTTATTTAATACAAGCTCATCACCATCAGATATAGTTGACTCCATAGAAGGACCTGTCATA
>CACWGK010000140.1 GCA_902760415.1 uncultured Lachnospiraceae bacterium | reverse complement strand
GATAATCGACAGTCTTGAGATGACGGATGGGGCAAGAGAACTCTCCAAGAAAGTATTCCATATACTTGCAGAGGCAGAGGCTAAGGCACATAAGAAAGAAATAAATGAGGTACATTTTCATGAGGTTGGTGCCATCGATTCTATAGTAGATATCGTATCAGCTGCAGTATGTTTTGATAATCTCGGTATTACGGATGTAGTAGTAAAGAGACTGTGTGAAGGACACGGAAATGTTCGCTGTCAGCATGGTATTATTCCAGTACCAGTACCTGCGGTAATCAACATTTGTGCCAAGTATGCACTTCCGCTATCTATAACTGACCGAAAGGGTGAGTACGTAACACCTACGGGAGCGGCATTCGTGGCAGCAGTTATGACATCGAAAGAGCTGCCGGAAGTAATGACTGTAGAAAAAGTCGGACTAGGGGCAGGAAAAAGAGAACATGAGATACCAGGCGTTTTACGCGCCATGATTATAAAATGAGTCACTTTTTACGTCCGACGTAATAGCTGACTCAAAAATGAGTCACCTGTTACGTCGGACGTAAAAGTGACTCATTTAAAAGAAAAGGAGTTTATTATGAATGAGAATATTATAAAAAGAAACGAGCTTCTAGCTGAGAAGGTTATTAAGGGTCTTAAGTCCAGAAATATGACTGGATTTTATGCGGCTACTAAGGAGGAGGCTCTAGCTAAGGCGCTTGAGATTATTCCTGAGGGCAGTAGTGTAACTATGGGCGGCTGCATGAGCGCACGAGAGATCGGCCTTGTAGATTCTCTTAAAGAGGGTAACTATAACTTTATTGATAGAGATAATTATGAAGATAAGAGAGCGGCTATGCTGATGGCTTATGATGCTGATTATTTTCTATCAAGCGCAAATGCTATGACCAACGATGGCGTTATCGTGAATATCGATGGTAACGCTAACAGAGTTTCAGCTATTGCTCAGGGACCAAAGCATGTCCTCTTTATAGTTGGAATGAATAAGGTGTGCGGAGAGGATTTGGATAGTGCTATGAAGAGAGCGCGAAATGTAGCTGCTCCGATTAACTCTCAAAGATTCGGACTGAATACTCCATGCACAAAGACAGGTGCCTGCTTCGACTGCAAGTCTCCAGACACCATATGCTGTCAGTTTCTTATAACTAGATTCTCCAGACATCCTGGAAGAATCACTGTTATACTTGTTGGAGAAGATTTAGGATTTTAAGGCTTATAAAAGAATAGTTAAATGACATATAAGTTTCTCTTTAACTATTCTAGGTGTTGTGCTAGAATGTGTGTCGATTTATCGATGGGGGCTTCGATATTTCAGGGGAATATAATCTAGGACAAGAGAAAAATGGATAAATTAGAAATCTTAAAATGTATCGCTATTGTTATTATATTTGCCAAGTTATTCGGACTCGGCGCTAGAAAACTAAAGGCTCCGCAGGTTGTGGGCGAGATAGTTGCCGGACTTCTGCTTGGACCAAGTCTTCTAGGATGGGTTCAGCCGAGCAATTTCCTGTCAGGCATGGCGGAAATCGGCGTAATCCTGCTTATGTTCAGCGCGGGACTTGAGACGAATCTTGGCCAGCTGAAGAAGACGGGTGTAAAGGCAACTCTCATTGCCTGCGCAGGCGTCTTCGTTCCGCTTATAGCAGGAACAATTCTATATCTATGTTTTTATGGATTCGATAAGATTGGAAGTGATCAGTTCTTCCATGCACTCTTCATCGGAACTATACTTACAGCGACATCTGTTAGTATTACAGTTCAGGCTCTTAAGGAGCTTGGCAAGCTTACTGATGAAGTAGGAACAACCATTCTTAGTGCTGCCATAATAGATGACGTCATCGGTATTCTCGTACTTACTATGGTAATCAGCTTCCGTGATCCAAGCAATAAGATAACTGATGTTCTGCTTAGAACTGCAGGTTTCTTTATACTTGCTATCGGTGTTGGTGCCATTTTGTATAAGTTAATGAAATGGCTCGATACGCGTTATCCTCATACGCAGCGAATCCCAATCATTGGACTTGCGCTTGCACTTGCGCTTTCTTTTATCGCTGAGAAGTACTTTGGCATCGCTGATATTACTGGTGCATATGTTGCTGGTATTATTCTCAGTTCTCTTGATGATTCAAAGTATATTGATAGAAAAATGGATGTTAACTCATATATGATCTTTGGCCCGATCTTCTTTGTAAGTATCGGACTCCAGACAGATATGAAGGCACTTGATATGACAATCCTTCTATTCTCTATTGGATTTGTCCTGGTTGGACTTCTTTCAAAGGTTATTGGATGTGGACTTATGTCCAGAGCATGCGGATATAAGGGCCTCGATAGCCTGAAGATTGGTGTTGGAATGATGACAAGAGGAGAAGTAGCTCTGATCGTTTCAAAGAAGGGCCTTGAAGTTGGAATGCTCGATAGCAAGTACTTCACTTCAGTTATACTTCTTATCATTATCAGTTCTATACTTACACCTATCATGTTGAAATTGTTATATTCCAAGAATTCAAAGGACGCAGGGGGTAACGGGTCTAAAGAAAGTGCAGATTCTGCTAATGCATAGTGGCGTGTCTTATGCTATAATATAGTTCTGCGACACTTCTGTCGTGGATCAAAGGGGTTTGAAAAAGATAGATTTAAATATGGAGAAGAATATGGGGAATTCATTATATAGCGAACGCTACAAGAAGTTTCTTAAGGGGATAGGAAACAACGATAATTCAATCAATGATATTATCAAAAATGCGCAAGAGTCCGTTGGACTTATTGCGGGAGATCTAAATATAGGTAGACTTGAGTCGATAGTTTCGTCTAAGTCTAATCCAGTAGAAAGAGTTGGCTACAGTGGTCAATCTATTCTCTATCAGTCAAAGGACGGCTATGAACCAGATCTTCATTCTATGGAATTCCAAACTGCAAGTGGAGTTGTCGTAGTTATGAATGCATATCCAGTAAGGGGGCATAGATGGGACGATGAAGAGAAGGATGACCTTATGTTTGTATGTGCCAGCTTTTTTTCTGTTCTAGAGAGAGCGAGGATGAGAACCATTCTGGACAATGCTGCATTTACGGAAAG
>CACWGK010000139.1 GCA_902760415.1 uncultured Lachnospiraceae bacterium | reverse complement strand
AGCAAAACTAAAGGTCAACTAGTATATAGTGTACTTATAAATCTAAACTGTTGCATATTTTTATATTTTTTTATTTTCTTCTTGATATTCGGACAAAAAGTCTAGCATATATTTGTGACGTACTTCAGCTAGTCGCCTTGCTTCGTCTGTATTCATTTCATCCTTTAACAGTAATAACTTATCATCAAAATGCTGTAAGGACGCTTCGAGGGGGCGACCATTTTTTCCGCCATAAGCGAATGTCCTCGCTATTCCAATCGCACCCATAGCATCTAATCTATCAGCATCCTGAACTATCTTCCCTTCTATCGTCTCAGGTTTCTTGCCTCTGTTCTTGCTAAAGGATACCCCTCCTATAACTTCGCATATACGTTCGATCACGCTGCTATCAATATTCTGACTTATAAGAAACGTTCTGGCATTCTGAAAGTCTTCGGTATTAAAAAGCTTGTGGTCGTCAGCATCGTGAAGAAGTGCAGCCAGGGATACGACCCTGAGATCAGCTTCTGGATACCTAACTGCAATCCTGCAAGCATTCTGATATACCCTGATTGAATGCTCAGCATCATGTCCATCTGCATTTCCCTTAAAAAGATTACTAATATATTCCTTAGCCGCTTGAATTACTTCGTCATTTCTTTTCTCTTCTGTCATATCTTTTATCATGTCTTATATCTTATATTTTTATATCAACTGCATATTAGTACAGGCTTAATATGAGCCATATCCAGCTATTGCTTCGTCTATAGTCATCTCACCTTTTCCAACTTTGTATACTGCCTGTCTTAACTGAATAACAGCATCGTCTGTCAGCCCAATCTCTTCTGGAGAGAGAATCTGGGATTCAGGAATATCTCCAAAGGCTGCATACATGCTATTAAAAGACAGATCCTTTGTTGGGGACATAAGGCCCTTATTCTGAGCCATCTCATTTAGCTCCTCCGAGGTAATAAGAAAACGCATAAACTCGTTGGATACATCCAGGTTAGAGCTTTCCTTATTAACCGAGAACTGAAGATTAGACATATCGAGGAAAGTAACGCCATCATTTGACATAGGTATAGGAACAAATGTGTATTTAAATGGATTTGCACTAAAGGCCTCTGAACGACTTTCCCTCTTCTTAGTTCCAGATACTGTATCTCCTGAGCAGGTCATCATCGGTACATCGCCTTCAAAGAAACGAAGTATCACTGCATCGTAATTATCTTCTATCTTATCACAGGCATCAATATTTACACGTGTATCTTCCAGAAACTCTGTTATCTTCTCAAGGGATGGACGAATATATTCACCTGCAGAAGCATCAAGAGAATTGAGCTTCTCTACTGCTTCTTTATCCTCTGCAACTGTACCGCAGTAGAAAGGATAGATGGTTAATGTGAAGATAGAAGTCGTCTCTTCCTTCGAGAAGCCCATCAGCGGATTATCATAGCCTTTATCACGCAAAGTATCACAAACTTTTATCAGCTCATCATAAGTTGTAGGAACACTTAGTCCTTCCTTCTCGAAGATGCTCTGATTCACAAGCATTCCATAAGTATTTGAGAATACAGGAACCATCGGAAGCGTACCGTCATCTGTGTTAAGCAGGATATTACTGCGTATAACATCGAGACTGAGTCCCAGTGCAGGATCCGCCAGATTCTCTGCATAATCGATAGATGCCTTATATTGATCACGACCATACATCCAAGAGTAATTAACGTAGATGTCAGGAGCATCATTTCCACTTAAAACTGTACCAATCATGTTATTATAATCGTCAACCTTGGTATATACCAGTTCAACATTTGGATAGTACTCGTTGAAACGGTCGATCTCTGCCTCCAGCGCCTCGAAGTTATCATAGCCACCAGCGATTTTAATACTAGCTTTAACCGAAGTATCCATAGACGGCTTGAAACCTTCCTGGACAGTCTGTTCCTGCTTCTCAGCACCACATGCAGACATGCCGAGAATCAGCATGATTGATAAAAAGACACACATTACTTTTTTCATAATATTCATCTTCCCTCCCTGATTCTCCGTATTTCTTTGATAACTAACTTAACATCTATAGGTTTCGCGATATGACCATTCATTCCAGCATCCATACATTCCATAATATTTTCGGAAAATGCATCTGCTGTCATCGCAATGATTGGTATAGAGGACGCCCACTTGTTCTCCAGCTTTCTGATTGTTCTAGTAGCATCAAGTCCATTCATTTCAGGCATCTGTATATCCATAAAGATAAGTGTGTAGCTCTCCTCTTCAGCTTCCCTTATCATATCAACACAGACCCGTCCATTTTCTGCTCGCTCGCTTGTAATTCCAAACATAGAAAGCATAGTGGAAATGATTTCCCAATTTATATCATTATCCTCGGCCACAAGAATCCTTAATCCCTGCAGATCCGAATAATCGTCCTCTAGCTCGATGGAGCTGGACTCTTTTCCAATAAGTGAATTAATCTTATCATAAAGTGTGGACTTGAAAAGCGGTTTAGTAACAAATCCATTTGCCCCAGCTGCCTTAGCCTTATCTTCTATATCTGACCAGTCATAAGCGGAGATCAGCAATATTGGTACAGTCGTTTTTATCTCCGACCTGATCCTTCTAATTGTTTCAAGTCCATCTATCTCAGGCATCTTCCAATCAACTATGATTACATTATAATCCTTCCCGGAAAGATGTCTGTGCTCAATCATACCAAGAGCCTCAAGGCCACTAAATGCCTGCTCTACTGATGCTCCAAGAGACTCCAAGGTATCGGTGGCAGTACGGAGCATGATCTCATCGTCATCAACAATCAGAACATCGATAGGTTCAAGTTTCATATCATCCCTCTGCCTATCAGCTATTGGAATATCAAGTGCAACAGTGAATGTTGTACCTTTACCCTGTTCACTCTGACAATCTATAGTTCCGCCAAGCAACTCCACCATCTGTTTAGTTATAGCTAGTCCAAGTCCAGTTCCCTGAATACTGTTAACTCGGCTGTCCACCTGTCTGGAAAATGGTGCATACATGCTCTCCATGAACTCAGGGCTCATGCCAATACCAGTATCTTCAACAACGTAGGTCAGCCGTATGCATCCAGGCATCGAACTCATTTCCTCTCGAAGAGCCACACTTACACGACCACCAGGCTCTGTGTATTTGATAGCATTGGACAGTATGTTTATATAAATCTGATTCAGGCGAAGCTGATCTGTATATAAGTATTCCTTTTCCATCTGATTAATATGGAAACTGAAATCTATATTCTTCTCCTTGATCATCGGTTGCGAGATATTTACAAGATTCTCGACAGTCTCAACTATAGAAAATGTCAGCGGACTGAGTTTAAGCTTTCCGCTTTCCACCTTAGATATATCGAGTATATCGTTGATAAGGGTTAGCAAATGATTACTAGCGAGCCCAATCTTTCTAAGACTCTCCTTGGTTGACTCCTCATCTCCAGTATTTTTCTCTGCAATAGATGTAAGACCTATAATCGCATTCATTGGAGTACGAATATC
>CACWGK010000138.1 GCA_902760415.1 uncultured Lachnospiraceae bacterium | reverse complement strand
CGGATCTAGCAGATCCTTTAATTCATATATTGAGAGAATTGCATTTCTGCAATCATTAATCTTACGATTCATTTCTGCATCTGGATCCTTAGGTGCAAAGTATGGCTTCATTATGCTCATAGTATACGGGTTAGCACTTTTAAATCCACCTTTATCTATAGCAACAGTCATTACATTTCCCTTTATGCATATGCAGAAGTAATAGTCCTGTCTCAAGCGGAGCAAGGTCTCTATCATCGCAGGAGTCAAGAACCGATATGCCTCTTCTTCGTAGGTCGCTATAGTGTCGAAGTTCTCAGCGAAGTACTGATTCTCAGTATCGATTACATTTACTTCCTTATCCTTAATATACTTGAACTTGCTAACCTCTTTTTCGCCGCCCAGGACGCCCTTCTTCGTAACGGTACTCATAATATTTACAGTTCCATTTAAAGTAAAGCTGGTATGAAACTTGTAGATACAGCCGTCAAAGAATACCTCCTCATGAGTATCGCCGTCATCGTCCGTCCACACGTAATATATCTTGTATCCCAGAAACTCGAAGGAGTCCGTGTCTCTCACATTATCCCAATCATACGACATAGATGTAGAGGTATGCCCATATGCCTTCTTGTGAAATGGAGATACAAGACGCGCTTCCACTAAAGCATCATCATAGCTTTTCTCTTCATCGATAATATCAGCCCAACTATAATGGAAGTTTGGACTGAGCTTATCATCAAAAAGCTTACACATAAGATCGACAATTCTGCTGCAGTAATTATAATTCTTATACTCCGGACTTTGTCCCGATCTACCCATAGAAGATACTAGTAACAGGATTATCATCACTGGCATAGCCACTGAAAAAAGAGCGAGAATCAGTGGTATCATAAGCACTACACATATAATAATCAGCGCGGTATTGCCACCAGTAATTTCCATGAGCTTATTGGATACTTTTCTTATCGTACCTGTCACTCCATCAAGTGAAGACTTCGGCGCAATAGATGCGAAGTACCTGTACTCACCTAAGAGTTTTTCCCTATTGGCCAGATGCACATCACCTCTAAGCAACCTTTGTCTGAATGCGCTTAGTTCCATATCTATCATCCTCTACTTAGAAATTCATGGTCATATCAATGTTCTTTAATTCATTTATATTCTCTTCATGAATATAATCCATTTTTGTAATTCCTTTTGAATTACAGATAATAGATGATGGAAATGATACTACATAATTATTCAGCTTAGTAATATTTCCATTTACAGCGCGTCTCGAAGCAGAGTACTGCTGTGACTGTTGTGATAACTGATTTATAAGATTATTAAAAAGGTCTGCACTCCTCAGTTCTGGATAAGCTTCCCCAAGTGCAAAGAAACTCTTAACTACTTCCTCCTGAGATATTGCTGCCTGGTTAAGCTGATCTACAGTGGCATTTGTAGGAATCTGAGTAAGGAGTCTCAGTCCTTCGAACACTCTCTGCTCGTGCTGAGCATACTGCTCTGCAATCTTCTTGCCCTGCATAAGTACGTCATATCTCTGTCTAAGCATTATCTCAACACTCGAAAGTGATTCATCAATCTTGAGATTCACACGATTGATTGCATTTGAGGTAGAGATATACCATCCGATAAATGCTAATGCAATGATCAGTACGATCACTAAAACTATAACCAATAAAACAACTCCAACCGCTGCACCTGCCATAATACTTCTCCCTTCATATATACCTAATTACATACTCCATCTGCGCCAATCCAATAGCCGTCAACATACTGACTAGTCACCATATATCCATAATAATCGAAGTAGTACCACTTTCCATCTATCTTCTGCCACTGGCTCCATGGATACCAGCCTGAAGTATCTTCGTAGTACCATCCGGTTGAATTATTCTTCCAAGAAGCTGTCTCATTATAGGTGCAGGAGCCGTCACCATTCAGCCACCAGCCGCCTATCCACTGGCTAGAAGCCATATATCCAGAAGCATTAAAGTAGTACCATAATCCATCTATCTTCTGCCACTGACTTACAGGGTACCAGCCCAAAGTATCTTCAACCCACCATCCGGTAGAGTTACATTTCCAGGATAGAACACCTGGATAGTCCTGTGTTCCATCTGCGTTATACCACAGTCCATTTACCCATTCGTTACAATATGAAGGAGCTGGAGTCTCTGCACTTCCCGAATCTCCACCAGCCGAATTATTATCTGCCGAGTTATTATCCGTAGAACCTGTTGACCCATTTTGATTATTCTGGTTGTTCTGATTACTTGCGTCATTTCCACCCTGATTCTGATTACCGCTATCATCAGGATTCGCGTCCGCTTCCCATACAGCCTTAAATACTGTACTAGCGTCAAAGGTCATACTCTTAATCTGATCAACTGTAAGAATCTCATCAGTTCCGTCAGCTCTCCATCCTATAGGGACGTCTCCACTATCATTAACAACATCACTTAGACTACTCAAATTATCTTGATGATATAAAGTAGGAGTTTCGCCTTTTCCTATAGAATATTCTTTAACATCTTTTGATGTCTTATAATCATTTATATAACTATCCCACCATTTATAATATCCACCATTCGGATCAAAGGATAGCTTTACTTCCTCAACCCATATAGCATAAAATGTTGTATCTTCATTATAGATTCCGCTTATTGGTTCATTGAAAAATACCTTGTCAACGCCTTCAGCCTTCCAGCCTCTAAATACATAGCCATCTCTATAAGCCCCCCTGGCGAAATCAGCTACATCGTAGCTACCCTTACTGAATGAGGTAGTAGTCCTAAAACCGCCTATTCCATTTCCTAAGATTCCTTCACCAGCATCATATATTATTTTTACTGACTCGCCCCATACAGCATCAAATACTACATCTCCTTCTGGTGCAAAGTTGCGAATATCATCCTTATTGTAAATCTTGTCTGTTCCCTCAAGCTTCCAACCAATTAATGAATGTCCCGGATAACCACCTGCGGATGGGTAATTCTTAATCTTTTCCCCTTTTTTCACCTGTTCTGTTTCCTTAGTTCTATTCTTATCTGAATGAATATATCCTTCAGCAGATATAAAAGTCATATTATATGCAGGTACCCACTGAGCATAAACCGTGACATCATTATCAAATGGTCCTCGTACCGAATCCATAAATATCTTACTTGTTCCATCTCCATAATCAAGCTTCCAACCATCAAAATAATAGTCCCACTTGGTTGGACGAGGCATTCCATAACCGCCATTCGATCCCGCTTTCATATAAACAGTTTTTGAAGAAGTCTCTATATCACTTCCTTCCCAAAGGTATCCTCCAGCACAGTCAAAAGTAAGAGCAATTCTCTTAGCCCAAATAGCTGTTAATGTTTCGTCCCTCACTGCCTCATGCCGATAACCTATATCACTATATACAGTTCCGTCATCACTTTTCCAACCATCAAGTGTGGCATTCACCCCTGCCGGATTAGACTGTATAGTTACAGTAGGAACTTTATTTCCCTTTGCAACATAGAATGTAACTTCCTTCTTATTAGCGCTCCAGTTAAATCCACCATATTCTGATTTAAAAGTTATAAT
>CACWGK010000137.1 GCA_902760415.1 uncultured Lachnospiraceae bacterium | reverse complement strand
TTTATCGGAAATGAAGAAAAGGCAGCTGAAGCAGCTAAAAATGCAATTGATTGTATCGTTAAGTCTCATGGATCAGTTGAAAATTATATCAATTACAAGAGATATCGTCCACTATATCTATGTCGTCTTTCTGGCTTATATTATGCTATGGGCGAGAAAGATAAAGCTTTTGAATGTCTCGACCTTATAGATACTAGCAAGAAATGTACACATTGTTCATATTCATACTGTGTTGATAAGACAGATCGTATCGCTCTTTATGCCGAACTAGAAGGGGATTACCAGAAGGCAATCGACTTCTACGAGTATGGTAGAGAACATGCTGGCTATGAGACTGAGAAAATAAGTGGTATCCGTGAATGCAAGCTCAAACTGCAGTAATGTATTGTTAATTCATTTAATATTTTATGAAGAGTTCTTGGAGGCTATTCTTTTCTATGCCATTTGCAATAGCAAGGCGGAGGAGGATAGCCGCTTTTTGTGGCGGAAGATTATCAGCAGCTATAGTATTCTTACATAGTAGATTCTCAGGAAGAATAATTCCGTCACCAGTACGAGAACTGATAACAACAG
Source organism: uncultured Lachnospiraceae bacterium (assembly GCA_902760415.1). Classification (GTDB taxonomy): domain Bacteria; phylum Bacillota; class Clostridia; order Lachnospirales; family Lachnospiraceae; genus Eubacterium_Q. The sequence continues at coordinate 3,223 of CACWGK010000137.1, read as the reverse complement.
GAATATCAAGCTTCTCTATTACATCTTTATACGCATTGCTGAATTCACCAGCCCCTGCCCCTGCAATTACAAGTCCATCAGATAGCTTAGCTGCATATTCCAGAAGTTCTGGATTAGCATCAACAGAGAAATAAATGATAGAAACCTTCGGTAATTTATTAAGTTTGTTCGAATTTAAATCAAGTTTGCTTGTATATAAATCAAGTTTACTTTGTGTTGTATGAATCTTGCGTGATGATTCATATATATATACATTTCCGTCACGAACTAATCCCAGAGCACCCATTTCCCCGGAAGATATAGCATTTACGTTATAAGTGCTGAGTTTAGTAACAGTACGAGCGGAGAAAATCCTATCTGATAATACAACTAGTACGCCTTCGCCTATAGCTTCTTTGGATGCCGCAACAGTAACAGCTTCGTAAAGATTCATAGGACCGTCAGCCGAAAGAGAAGATGCAGGTCTCATAGAACCGGTTAGAACCACTGGTTTATCTGTCTTAACAGTTAGATTCAGGAAATAAGCAGTTTCCTCCAAAGTATCAGTACCGTGAGTAATAACAAAACCAGCCACATTATCGTCACAAGCTCGGGTATTTATTTCATTTGCAAGGCTAATCCATATAGAGTCAGTAATATCATCAGAATTAACGTTGCATATCTGTATAGCTTCAATATCGATATTTCCGCTAGTTAGCTCTGGAATAGCAGAAATTATCTCATTAGCGCTAAGTGCTCCCGGCTTATATCCGGCAGTTTTTCCTTCCTCACCAACTCCTGCTATCGTGCCGCCAGTCGCAAGAATAACAACCTTCTTTTTACTAGAATCTCTATTTATAATACCCATTTATACTTCCTCTATTAAACTCTTTATATTTCTAATGATTATAGAACAAAAGGTGAATGTACTCAATCATCAATAATTTATGTTGGCATCTCTTCATGTGTTAAAATGCGATTAAATGATTATTTTATGATGAATATGTGATATATTATGTTCTAGAAGTTATATTATACATACATTGATTTTTGAGGAGTAATTATATGAACTTAGATAGTTTATCTGGGGAACTTGATAGATTGTATCAATTTGAGATAAGTGAATACATCTCGAGATGTGAGGAGCTTAAAAAGTCTGGATATAAGATTTATCGTAATTCTACTGGTCAGCATAAGGTTGTAAGAGCTGGCGGTCAGGTGCGAAATGAACAGGAGCAGTACGTATATGAAGGAAACGGACGTAGAGCCCGTCATACTTCGAATAATCGTAGTGGCAAGCCTAATATTTTTGTGAGAGCAAAGAATAGAATTGTTAGAGGTGTTGAGACTACAAGACAGGTTGCTAAGCTCTTTAAACTTATTTATAACAGCCAGAAGAATAGATGATCTAAACGTTTTATAAAATGAGTCACTTTTTACGTCCGACGTAAAAGGTGACTCATTTTTGAGTCAGCAATTACGTCGGACGTGCGAGGTGACTCATTTTGCGATAAGGCTTCGGTTATGTTATACTTAAGTGGTTAATGAAGTATTTTAAGGGGGACATTATGAGTATATTTGATAGACCTGAGGTTACTAATTTAGTTGATGGGGGAAAGTGCTGGGAGCATACATATGATGCATTTCATTTGAAGGCATATATTCCACCAACTAAGATAAATGGAGAGATTTTTAATTATTGTTATAGGGCGCCACTCTTACTCGTATTTGAAGAAAAACGTATGAGTATGGATGAGGCGATTTCATTTTCGAAAGAAAATGGATTTGATAAGATTGCAGCGAATTATGACGCTTCTGTACTTTTTGTATATCCAACTGCTGATGGCGGTTGGGAGAATGCTGACATTTCTTTGTATCAGTCTCTGATTGCTGAAGTTAAGATGGATCCGGTGTATAAGGATGGAATAGTTGAGTTTAATAACTTCTTTACGCAGACATTTGAGGGATACTTTATCAGGGGAGCCAAGTATAGGGCGGATATATATAGCTACGGCGCATCAGCTGATTATGTGGCTAAGTATCTTCTTGATACGGTTGAAGGCGAGTATCTGTGGGGGCCAGGCGAGATTACTTCGGCTATGTGTTCTATGGAGAGATTGAGCTTTGTTCCTGAGATTAAAAGGACGGATATTCCAGTTATCTCAGCTTTAAATAGCGAAGAGATTAATAATGCATTTTCAAGTAAATGTGATACCTGCCTTATAAGAACTGATAAGGTGGATTATGTTGCTGATTTTTATAGCTTTGTCTGGAAATATTATATGTGGTGCGGTCATATTGAACTTGAACCAGATTTTGATGAAATGAATATGATAGAAGAGACAGGTACATTCACAGTTAAGACGTCTGATAGAAATATAGGACGTTATAAAGAAACTACTGAACATCCAGCTGGATACTTCGCTTATTATAATAAGGGGCTTTTTGATAAGGGGCCAGTTCCTCTTGTGCTCGGTTTTCATGGCGGTGGTGATTGTTCTATGTATCATACATTTGGGACTAGATGGTACGATATAGCACATAGATACGGATTTCTCTATGTTAGTGTTGAGAATCATCATGATCTTCCTGCGCCAGAGGCTATACAGATCCTTGATGTCTTAAAGGAGAGATATTCTATTGACGAAGATAGAATATATGCTACGGGATTTTCTATGGGTAGCGCAAAGACTTGGGATATGTATCACGAATATCCAGAGATTTTTGCGGGATTTATGCCTTGTAGTGCGCTTTTTCCAGCAAAAAATAATCCATTTGGACTTTCATGTGATGATCCAAAATGTAATACAACAATTTCAGTTCCTATGTTTTATTCTGGTGGAGAGGCTTCACCACTTCCTGAGCTTCCATTTCAGGATGCATCCTCTCTGGAAAGGGCTCAGTATCTTGCAAGAACAAATAAGCTGAAGGCGGATTTTGAGTCCTTAGACTTTTCAAAGAAAGATACATGGGAAGATAAGATATATGGCGTATCAGGCGACAGAGTTGAGAAGATTCCTGATGAGTCACGTGGAAGCGTACTTACAGTTAATTATTATGATTCTGAAGATGGTATATGTAGAACAGCTCTTGCTTCCGTAAGCGGACAGGGACATGAGTGTAGATTTCATTCTTGCGAGAATGCTTGGAAGTTTATATCACAGTTTTCTCGTTCTTCAAAATGATATTAATCAGTCTGGAGGTTTTAGTATTAAATGAAGAAATTAAAAAGACTTGTTTGTAT
>CACWGK010000136.1 GCA_902760415.1 uncultured Lachnospiraceae bacterium | reverse complement strand
TGTTGTAGCCTCTGTTGTGGCTTCCGTTGTGGCTTCCGTTGTAGCTTCCGTTGTAATAGCCTCTGTAGTCTCAAGCTCTTCAAGAAGCTCATCTACAGATTCTTCAAGATCAGATGTATCAACCTGCTGAGTCGCTTCAGATACAGCCTTAATACTCTTGTAGATTCCAACACCTATAAGTATAGATGCAAGAACCATAACACCACTTGCAATAAGACCAATTAAGTTAAGAATCTTAGGTGTCTTATTAGTTACATTTTCCTTTGACTTTGAAAGTCCAATTGCACCAGTGATAATACCAGCTATAGGGCAAAGAAGAGCACATATGATAGATACTATACCTAAGGTCTGACCATTCTTCTCTTCTGGACCTGTACTATTAGTTGAGTTATAAGTTGTTCCACCATAGTTCTGTCCACCATTATTAGAACCATAGTTCTGAGACTGTGACTGATATGGCTGACTCTGGCCATAAGCATTTGACTGATTGTATGCATTTGGCTGATTGTATGCATTTTGCTGATTGTATGCATTTGGCTGTCCCTGATAAGGATTTGGCTCGCCCTGACCATAACCATTTGGTCCCTGATAAGGATTTGGCTGTCCCATATTTGGCTGGTTAGAGCCGCCCTGCTGAAACTGATTAGGATTATTGTTATCCATTTATTTTTCCTCCTGTACTTTTAATGTACTATTCGCGACGAGCAAGCTCGTCAGTTATTTCATCCCATGTCACGCCCTTTTCAACCATAAGAACCATGGCATGATATAGGAAATCAGCTATTTCATACTTAATCTCTGACTGGTCAGGATTCTTTGCTGCGATAACAATCTCAGTACATTCCTCACCAACCTTCTTAAGTATCTTATCTATTCCTTTATCAAAGAGGTAATTAGTATAGCTGCCTTCACGAGGATTTGCCTTTCTGTCAGCTATAACATTATACACATCTTGGAATACCTTAAATGAGGCTTTATCCTCCAGACCTGTTACAGAATCAGCAAGTGGAGTAAAGAAACATGTAGGATTACCTGTATGACATGCAGGTCCAGTCTGATCAACCTTTGCAAGGATAGTATCCTTGTCACAATCTATTGTTAAGCTTACCATCTTCTGTACATGTCCAGACTCTTCACCCTTAGCCCAGAGCTTCTGTCTTGAACGTGACCAATAAGTCATATGTCCAGTCTCAAGAGTCTTGTTATAAGACTCCTCATTCATGTAAGCCATCATAAGAACTTCATTTGTTTTATAATCCTGTGCAATAACAGGAATAAGTCCAGCTTCATTTAACTTAAATGAAGAAAATGGAATCTCTTCAGGAAGCTCCTCAGCACTCGCAAAAACCTTGCCAGGAAATCTTTCCTTCGAATACTTATAAAGCTTGTAGAAATCTGAATCCTCAGCTACATCATCAAGCTTAAATACGATATACTTCTCGCCACTATAGAGGATGTGCTTAACATCATCAAATGTAGCTTCTTTATTATCTAATGTATAAAAACTAACTGCCATCTTATAGAGCTCCCTTCGTAGATAAAAGTCCACCGTCCAGTCTTGGATCATAACCTGTAGCTATATCTAAAGCATTTGCAAATGCTTTAAATGCAGCTTCTATAATATGATGATTATTTGATCCATCAATCTGCTTAATGTGAAGATTCATCTCAGCTGCATAACTTACAGCATAGAAGAACTCTTTTGCCATCTCAGTATCAAAGTTACCAACCTTTGGTACTGTAAGACTCAGATTATAGTTTAGATATGGTCTACCTGACAAATCTATAGCACACATAACAAGTGTCTCATCCATTGGCATAACGAAGGAACCATATCTCTTGATGCCAGCCTTATCACCTATAGCTTCTTTAATAGCTTTACCAAGTACAATACCTGTATCTTCGATAGTATGATGACAGTCAACCTCAAGGTCACCTTTAACAACTAGATTCATATCGAAGAAACCATGCTTAGCAAAACTCTTAAGCATATGATCAAAGAAACCAATACCTGTATCTACATTGCTAACTCCTGTACCATCAAGGTTAAGAGCTAGCTTTATATCAGTTTCTGCTGTCTTTCTCTCAATACTTGCTTTTCTATCTCCCATAGCGGCCTCCTTACTTAAATCTAACAGCTATTGAATTAGCGTGAGCAGTAAGTCCCTCTGCCTTTGCAAATGTCTCAATATCTGTGTGAACAGCTCTAAGGGCCTCTTCTGAGTAGCATATAATACTTGACTTCTTAACAAAGTCATCAACACCAAGTGGTGAGAAAAATCTTGCTGTACCATTTGTTGGAAGAACGTGATTAGGTCCAGCAAAGTAATCACCAAGTGGCTCAGATGAATACTCGCCAAGGAATATAGCACCAGCATTCTTTACGTGAGTCATTGTCTCCCATGGGTTAGCTGTAATAATCTCAAGGTGTTCCGGAGCAATCTCATTTGTTGCATCCACAGCATCTGCCATATTATCAGCTACGAATATATTACCGAAGTTATCAATAGACTTCTGAATAATATCTTTTCTTGAAAGTTCTGCAATAAACTTATCAACCCACTCTGATACTTCCTTAGCAAGCTTCTCGCTTGTTGTAACAAGTGTAGCTGATGCAAGTTCATCATGTTCTGCCTGTGACAGAAGATCTGCAGCAACATACTCAGGATTTGCAGTTTCATCAGCAAGAACAAGTATCTCGCTTGGTCCAGCGATTGAATCAATACTTACGTGTCCATAGCATAGACGCTTTGCTATAGCTACGAAGATATTTCCAGGTCCAACTATCTTATCAACCTTTGGAATACTTTCTGTTCCGTAAGCAAGTGCAGCGATGGCCTGAGCACCACCTATCTTATATATATCTGTAACTCCTGCTTCCTTAGCAGCTACAAGAGTTGTAGGATAAACCTTACCCTCTGCGTTACAAGGAGTTGTCATTACAATCTTCTGAACTCCAGCAACCTTAGCAGGAATAACATTCATAAGTACTGTTGAAGGATATGCAGCTTTTCCACCTGGTACGTATACACCTGCTGACTCTATAGGAGTAACTCTCTGACCAAGAACTGAACCATTATCATAAGTATTGATCCAACTGTTTCTCTTCTGGAGTTCGTGGAAATCTTTGATATTCTTAATAGCTTTTCTTATAACTTCTATAAGGTTGCCATCCATAAGGCCATATGCTTCTTCTATCTCAGCATCTGTAACCTTAACATTTGACGCATTGATATCAGCTTTATCAAACTTCTTTGTATATTCAAAGACAGCTGCATCGCTGTTATCATGAACATTCTTAATTATGTCTTTTACTATAGCCTCCTGCTCACCGTAATCATCGGTTGTACGCTTTAGGAGATCAGTCATCAGTTTGTTCTTTGTGTCATTAGTAAGTTTAACTATTCTCATATCTTTACCCTTTACACTTTCTATATGTGTCTACAAGTTTCTATTCTGTTGCAATATTTTTTATAAAACACTTTTTAAATCTGTTAAAAGCTTATTTATGCGCTCATGTTCCATTCTGAGACTAACCTGATTTACCACTACACGAGCAGAAAGATTTGTAATCTCTTCAAGAACTTCAAGGCCATTTTCCTTAAGTGTAGATCCAGTCTCTACTATATCTACTATAACTTCAGAGAGACCTACTATAGGAGCAAGCTCAACAGATCCATTTAACTTAATAATCTCTACAGTCTGATTCTTCTTATCCTTGAAATAATTCTTTGCAATATTTGGATATTTACTTGCAACACGGATTATCTCATTTTTCTTAAGAAGCTCCTTTGCAGAGGCAGGACCACATACGCACATACGACATTTTCCAAAGCCAAGATCCATAACCTCATACAGATTACGACCTTCCTC
>CACWGK010000135.1 GCA_902760415.1 uncultured Lachnospiraceae bacterium | reverse complement strand
TCTATGGTAAAGTCTATGTGATTCACTGCAATCTGTTTTCCATCACCCTCACCATATTCCTTTAAAACATCTTTAAACTCTACAACTGTCTTTCCCTTATTCATATTTTCCTCCATATTTATCGCCAGCGTGTTTTTATCTTTCCCTATTCTCACTTTCTTTTATCTGACTTTGCATCCTTTAGCATCCCGATCAGTTCTGCCTTCGCATCCTCTTCAAATATCAGATCGAGTAGTCTAATCTTTAATTCATCCTGCATTCTCTCCATTGCTGATTCATGAAACATATAACTATTCTCATACGCCAGAACTATAAGCTTTAAATAATTAGCCAGAAGTGCGACATCGAGGTCCTGTCTTACTCCTTCCATATGAACCATAAGCCTCTTGGCTATATATGTTTCTCTCTCGAGACTCACATCTTTGCCTCTTGCCTTATCAGCCTCATATAGAGCTCTCTCATCCTCTGCTGAAAACTTCTTATAGATAGAATTACTGGAAAGAAGTGTCGTAAACCACATTTGAAAAACCTCTGCCGGTTTCATCTTCTTCCCCGGTGGAAATTTTTTATCAAGTTCGTCTAGTATCTTTTTTCGATTATATTCAAGAGCATAGCTTACATATTCTTCTTTAGAGCTGAAAAAATTGTAAAATGTACTCTTTCCGATTCCCACCTTCTTCGTAATCTTATCAACGGACATATGGACAAGTCCGTATTCTTCCAGAAGTGGAATTGCCTGCTCTAACATCGATATACGAAGCTTTTCTCTCTCTTCTTCTGTAAATACTCTTGGCGGCATAAGATTCAACCTCCTTATTACCTGATGTCCGGTAAGTCATGCGACCATTTTAATGTTTCGGTCGTATCAAAAGCAAAAATCATGCGACCGCTTTCAGCTTTCGGTCGCATGATTAATATAAACTAAATTTAGTTAGTTGTCAATAACTTTATTTTCCTTCCTGCTCACATGAAAGTCGCAATATTCATCTCCATTTGCAAGTGTATGATTCCTGACCAGCTTTGCTCCTCCTTTATCAAAACTTATAAAGTCAGTCACTGACCAGCTTTGCTCCTCCTTTATCAAAACTTATAAAGTCAGTCATACATAGATACTTGATAAGATGAAAACAGCCTTCTCTTCTACCAAGTTCACAAAGTCCACATTTTGTGTAAGTGAATTCATAATTATCTCTATCAATTCTCTTGAATGTAGATTTCCAATCCATTTCATAGGAGGATTCTTGTGATTTTCTTGCTGCTTCTTCACGGGTTCTGATATTCTTCTCCGAAAATGCGCTTTCATCCTCTTTCTGTCTGCGGATCATCTCATCGCAAAGATTCCTGACAAGACCCTCAAAGCATTTTTCATCTATAACATCCGGAGCAGCCTTGTAAAATGATATCAGGTAACAGCCTATATATAGAATCTTTGTCAGACTGTTTCCTTTCTCCAGTGCCGGTGTTCTAGCCACAATTTCCTTATATTCTTTTCTTATCCTCTTCTTTAACTCAGCTGTCGCTTCTATCCCGTAATCCCTTAAAAATGCATATACTGCTTTGTCCATAATGAGTGGCATAGCCATACCCATAAATCCGTATCTCATCTACAAGTTACCTCTCCCTTATAAGATCGTACATGTGAAACCTTTCACCACAATTTCTGACTCTATCCAGTTTCATTCCAAGATGCTGATATCTCATAGCTTTATCCTTGTCATCCGTATCCAGAATTACTGGCACTTTTCTTTTATCGGCCACTCTATATACATCCTCAAGTATTTTTCTCATATATCCCTGCCCCTGAAACTCAGGTCTCACCACAAGCATTTCTATTCTGATATATTTTCTCTTGGCCTTATTCATTCTGGTTTCTATAGTGTTACCTTCAGCAAAGCATGCTTTAATAAATGACTTCATATTCGAGAAGCCGCCAAGAGCTTTTTTCTCTGCCATAATCATCTTTATACCATCAAAAAATCTAACACTTCCAGCTCCTTCCCCAGAAAGCATAAGATATCCTTCATGTCTATCAGATGTTGTATATAAAAGCCCACTGTTATATGCAGCCTGGGTTATGGCATTCATATATACAAACATATCCTCGCGGGATTTGATGTACTTTACCAGTCCTAAATCTTCAGCATTATACTTATAATCATAAAAGGCATCCGCAATCTGTCTTGAAATTGCCGTTACATCTTCCTTATTTAATCCAGTTAACTTCTTCATCATCTTCCTCTTTATTTGTCCGATCTTCTGTATATAAAATCACATTTATCTCCACCGGTTCCGAGTGTCATGGTTCTTATAAAGTCCACATTATCCAGGCCACAGTAGGCATATTCATCACTATCGCAAAATGATTTTGTTAGTTCGGGCAGTCCCAGCTTTGAAAGATATTCACAATACGGGCAGGCTCTCATGTTGAAGGAAACTTCTTCCTTATCCTTCCGTACCCACTCCACCTTAAACCCTGCCTTTTCACCAAATGCAGCATCTGTCATTATTCCACATAACTTCATGAAAAAGCCGGCGCCGATTTTTGTAGAGGTCATTTTTGCAAATGATTCATGTCTAGATTCATTTTTCTTCTTTATACATTTTTCTATCCATTTATAGGCTTTATCAGGATAATATTCCTTTAATACTTTATATAGAGCCGCCCTTTCAAGGATGAATGTAGCATGCATTTTATTAGTCTTAACTACGTCTCCTAAGATTCCTGCCATACGGTCATATTCTGCGTCTGCCTCTTTTTTAATCCTATCAGTCTGTTCGACGCCATAAGCTTTACTTAGATGTAAGAATAAAGGAATATATTCTTTTATTTTGTCATATCTGTTCTTTTTCATTTACTTCACCCTCTTTTAAATAATTTGATCCGATTGTGTTAGTTATATCTAATTATGTATAGTATCATATAACTCAAAATATTACAAAATAAAAAGAGAGCCTTTTTAACCAATATTTTATTCTCTATTCTTCAGTACTTCAGCTGGGACTATTCGCTTAATCTTTCCTGTTAATACTCCACTGATTACAAGATATACCGAAACTATTCCTAGAATAACCGCTCCATATAAGAACCACTCAATATGAAGATTCATCCCCATAGCTGTATTTGCTATAAAATACGGATATATCATATCTGCAATTTTCTTAACAATTGGGATTCCGATACACGCTCCTATCATCACTGCATAGAAGTTTCCATCCAGATATACTTTCCTGATTTCTTTCATTCTGTATCCAAAGATTTTTACGAGAGATATTCCAAATGCAGCTCTGTCTATCATTACATTTAACATCAGATACATAACAGCTATAAATATCAGAATGGATACTGCAATAAGTATCACTATAAGTGACATCATCTGATCCACAAAGATTCCCGCTGCACTCTCGATATCTGCTCTCTTAGTTACAGAACTGAGGCGCCCACTATCAATCCCCAGATCTTTATCCGAAAGAACCATATTGTAATAGTCATCACTTTCTCCAAAGAGTTCTCTCATTTCATCAATATCCATAAATGCTGTAAGGCCGATGGAATAAGGCACTATATCAGAGACCGTAAATGCATATCTCATATCCTCAGATGTATCATCCAAGATAAATGTATCGCCTATCTTAAGGTCATATTTCTGCGCTGTCGATGAGGCTATCACTATATCCTTCTTATTTCCACTGGTCTTGAAATTATAATAAGGATTATCCTTATCGATACCTATTACATTTACATCCAGTGAATAATCCAGATAATTCATGGAGAGATTCTTGGCAAAACATGCTTCTCCGCCCTCAGGTACTTTCTCTGTCGGATATTTATAAATATACATATATTCATAATTGATATCAGCCAGATTTTCTTCCTTCACATTATTGCAGAGCACGTAGCAATCAAGACCGATCATAAATATAAGAAGAGCAACAACCATTCCGATTACTACTGTAAATACACTTCTTCTCTCGCGCATCATCTGTCTTCCGGAAAACTCACGAAGAAATCCTTTGCCCCTTCTACCTTTAGCCTTTCCTCCAGCAGATGAATTAGTCATAGCTGCAAATACACCGCTTCCACCATTTACAAGACTTTCCTGTTCATTTTTGATAAGCGAAAGTGCTGTTCTAGACAGCTTCTTACGAATCACAAGAGCATTAACCAGAATTGAAATAACCGGTGGCATAACTACACAGTAAATGATTATATACAGTGGATATACTTTATCCATCTTTGGGACGCTGTAATATAGATAGCTATCCTGCATCTGAAAATCCACACCTATACTGCTGAAGCCCAGTAGCATTCCCACAAGTCCTGCGATAAAGGTTACCAGAGTCGGCAGCATTATATAATGAAGTGTGAGTGCACCTCTTTTCATACCCATAGCGTAGAGTGTTCCTATGATACTGCTTTCCTCATTTATCTGATGAATAATGAATACTGATATGACATAGGCAAAAAGCATAACCAGAATTGCTCCCGCTACAAGGCTTACTAGCTTCTTGATTATTACATCACTAGCCGCATCACTTGCAACCCTTGGATTATCTTTATTCTCGTAGAAGCTCTCCAGATTCGCTATATCAACTGTGTAGTTTTCATCAAGGAAATCTCTTACCTCTTCATCAAACTCCTGAACTCCATCTTTAAAATCTACCGCTCCATCTAGAAGTTCATCCGTTCCATCCTTCAAATCTTCTGCACCTTCTAAGTATCCATCCGTTATCTTGGTTAAAGCTTCGTATGGTGTATTCTGAAGAAGATCAAAACTTGAATTATTCTCTTCAACTGCACTCTTTAAATCATTTGCCCCATCACTTACATCAGAGATTCCATCATACAGATCGTCCGTTCCATCTGTAAGTTCAGTAAGCCCATCTTCAAAGTCCGTCTTATCTTTGTATAATCTATCAACATATTCTATAAGATATTCATTTCCGGAAGCCTTATAATCAAAATTAATATCCTTGATTGCTTCTTTAAGATCCTTTGCATCTACTCCATCAGCTAACTTATATGAATAAGTATATGTTTCACCGCCCATCTTTCCTGTATCCATGAGTGCCTCATATCCTTCATCGCTCAGAAGCGCCACGCCAAAGCTTTCCGGATCTGCTGTCATATCTGAAAAGTTCTTTACAGTGAGATTATAGTCAGGAACACATCCGATACCTGTTACTTTATATTCCTCGCCCGCAAG
>CACWGK010000134.1 GCA_902760415.1 uncultured Lachnospiraceae bacterium | reverse complement strand
TTAAAGCAGTGCGTAAATCAAAGGAGTAGTAATTCATGAAAGTACTTATAATTAACGGAAGTCCGCGTGTGAACGGAAATACATCAATCGCCGTAAATGAGATGGTCAAGATTTTCGAGAAGGAAGGCGTCGAGGCAGAAGTTGTGCAGATCGGAACAAAGGACGTTCGCGGTTGCATCGCTTGTAACAGCTGCGGCGAGAAGGGTAAATGTGTCTTCGACGACGTCGTAAATGAGATTGCTCCGAAGTTCGAAGCAGCCGATGGTCTCGTTCTTGCATCCCCAGTTTATTATGCTTCCGCAAATGCAACTCTTATAGCTTGCCTCGATAGACTATTCTACAGTACTCATTTCGATAAGACTATGAAGGTCGGCGCTAGCGTAGTCGTTGCAAGACGAGGCGGACTATCAGCGACATTTGACGAGCTGAACAAATACTTCACAATCAGCGGAATGCCAGTTGCCTCCAGCCAGTACTGGAACAGCGTTCACGGCAGACTAGCTGGCGAAGCCGAGCAGGATCTCGAAGGTCTCTACAACATGCGCGTCCTTGCACGCAATATGACCTTCCTCATGAAGAGCATCGCCCTCGGCAAAGAGCAGTTCGGCCTCCCAGAAACCGAAAAACACGTGATGACACACTTCATCCGCTAATCCCAAATGATGAGTGGAATAGATTATTTGAAAACCAAAGAAGATGAGGTGAATAAATCATCTGAAAACCAAAGAAGATGAGAAGAATATATTATCTGAAAATCAAAGAAGATGAGAAGAACAAATCATCTGAAAACCAAAGAAGATGAGAAGAATAAATCATCGAAAAACCAAAGAAGATGAGAAGAATAAATCATCTGAAAACCAAAGAAGATGAGAAGAATAAATCATCTGAAAACCAAAGAAGATGAGAAGAATATATTATCTGAAAACCAAAGAAGATGAGAAGAGTTGATCATCAGATAACGAAAAAAGGAGACGTACAAATGGTAAAGCATGTTATATTATGGCAGCTGAAAGATGAACTTTCAGCAGAAGATAAAGAGAAAGTAAAGGCAGAAATCAAGGCAGGACTTGAAGGACTCGCCGGCCAGATTCCAGGCCTCATCGATATCAAGGTAAATACACAGGGACTTTCATCATCAAATGCAGACCTGATGCTTGATTCATCATTCGAAGACGAAGCATCCCTGAAGGGATACGCAGTGCACCCTGCACACGTTGCAGTAGCAGACGGCGTCGTTCGCCCAAATACAAAGTCAAGAGTATGCCTTGACTACCTGGCTGAATAATCGACATAGTAATCATCCAAGAATAATCAGATTAGAATAGCTATCAATTAATATTTATTTTATTAACTAGCTTGAAATCAGAAAACAATAATCAGACTTCAAGAGATTCGAATTAGGAATAAATAATCAAACTTCAAGAAATCTAAATTAGAAATCAATAATAAATAGATAAATAAGAAAAGAAGCAGTATAGTATGTACACAACTACGGTTAAAGTTAGAAAAATATTTAAAGGAAAACGTGCCACGATTATTCTGTTAACGCCATTAATCTGGGCATTTCTTACATTGACTAGTTTCATCATCGGTGTAAAGGTAACGCCTCTCGCTTTAATCGCAATGATACTTCTTTTTATCGCAGTGATTCCGATGATTATTATACTGATGAAGGCGTCGGAACCGTTTAAAGGACCGAACTCCTTCGAGACTCAGGAAGTAACATTTCAAGTATTCGATGGAGAATTATATCTAGATAATCTGAAGCTAGACGTTGACTGGGACGATGTCGATGGTTCCTTATACCTAGAGAATATTAGCGTTATAGTGCATCCGAAGTACAAAACCAAGACATACGTCACAAAGTTCGCTGGTTTTGTCGAACAACCATATGCAAATGATTTCTTAAACTTTCTGAAATCTCATAATGTAAAAATCATTGATGCCAATTCCGGCCTAGATACCTAACAACTCACTTAATCAGCTGACCTTTTCGATTTCATAAAATTGATGAATTCGAGAAGGTCAGCTAATTTTATATACTACAGTAAAGTATAGTAGTCTTGTCTTCAGCTATATCTAAAGGGCAAATAGAGCTGACTTCAGCTATATCAAGAAGGTAAATAGAACTGACTTCAGCTATATCAAGAAGGTAAATAGAACTGTCTTCATCTATATCAAAAGGGTAAATAGTGCTGATTCGGCTATATCAAAGTAATTGAAGAAGGAGTCACCCGTTAAAGATTTTTTACTGGCTTTTTTCCTTAAATTAGAATGAATTGAAGTGTGGAGTCGGCTATATAAAGGAAAAAGTAGAAGGAGTCACCCGTAGAGTTGGATTTGACGGGTGACTCTGCATTGATTTTCTGTCTATAAGCCGAAAAAGATGAAATTAGTTTACATAATTCGACAAAATATGACTGTGAATTTGAAAAACGGGTGACTCCACTTCCTCAAACTCTCTAATAGCCGCCCAGCCATCAAAAATAAGCGTCCAGCCATCAAAAACAACCTCCCCGCTATCAGAAAATACTCGTGTGGCAAATGGCGCAGGGGACTTTTTTATGTGATACATTTATGATACAAGTGTTAGATATGTTATAAACATGGAACATATGGTTATGTATTTAAATGGAACATATGGTTATGTATTTAAATGGAACATATGGTTATGTATTTAAATGGGGATAAAACATATGAGGATTAAGAAAATAACCTGTCTAGCTTTATCGGCTGTACTTTGTCTATCGTTAGCAGGCTGTGGAAAGGATGAAAGTATTGTAGAAGATTACGGCTCAGACGATGTAGAAGTTGCTGGTGATACAGAAGGTGGATCACCAACAGATGGATCGCCGACAGATAGTTCCGTTATGGAAAGCGTCAGTGTATCAAATGAAACTGATACAACCTTAAAAGATTTTTTCGGTGAAGGTATATCATTTACCGAGGACAGAACCATCGATGGTCATACGATTAATGCGGATGCTTATTTTGAGGTTCCGGATCAGAATCATTTGAATGCATATAATATGAAAAAGATAGATGATGGCAAGGCGGACGAAGAGACTATTGTTAAAAACTTCTTTGGAGATTCTGCTGAGAAGCTTGAGTCTGTAAAGTATGAAAATGCTACTGATTATATAACACTGATGTATAAGTATGATTATATAAAGCGTGCTTATGATAATTCGGTGCTGGCAAAAGAGAAGGGCTCTTATTATCAACTTACTCAGGCGTATGACGGTATGATTGATTCTTCGACTCAGGATTTATATGGTTGGCTTGATAACGAGGATCTCTATATTCATATGTATGAAGGAGATTATGAGGGTAAGAAGTTCGTTATGCTGCTTGCTTATAACTATATATCAGGTACTAGATATATATTTATCGAACCTAAGAGCATTAAGGAGTATTTTCCTGATTATGACTTCAAGACATTAGTAGTTAGCGGCTCGACGGATACAGCAAGTAATCCTCTTAGCTTAGATAATAAATGTGATAAAGAGCCGGAAGAACTTAAGGGAGAAGCTCAGAAGTTTCTGGATAATGTACTTCATTTGAATGAAAAGTACAATCCGGACGCGGCTCCATTTGATTATTCTGAGGCATGTGCAAGAACAGGGATACTTTTTTATGCCTCTGCTGTAAATATGGCGACTGCTCAATATAATGATGGATTTGATCCAGGATATTCTGTACTTAACTTCTCAACTGTCGATTATATAAGTACTATAAGAGCGGCCGGTATTCAGGGATTTGCGTCAGATTATAGGCTTCTTTCAGAACAAAGAAATATACTTTCAGAACATCTTGCATCACATGATGGCTCTAAGTATACGGATATGGATCTACTGTCCTCTACAGTTGTTGATGATTATATCGATACGCCTCAGACTGACATAGATGGATATGCATTTTTTATCGGTGATAATGATACTAGTTTAGATGGGCTAAATGTACTTGATGATCCTAATACTGTAAAGGTAGATTCAGGAAATACTGGAATAATCAAGTATACAAGTAACGGATTTTATGGCCTGGATATTACATTATCCAAGGAAATCGTAGATACAGTCGAAAATGTTAGGCTCTTGGAGTTTGATAAAATATCTGAGAGTTTCTGGAACGGACTTGAGGAACAGGCAGATTTTAGCAAGATTAATAATTCTAAAGAAGTTCAGATGCTTGATCTGAAACTGACATATTTTCCATATTCTGAATCAGAGGAAAGTGATACGTATATGATGATCCCTGTCTGGAGCTTTGATTGTACTACACTGACGC
>CACWGK010000133.1 GCA_902760415.1 uncultured Lachnospiraceae bacterium | reverse complement strand
TCTATAGATATAAGTGCTTCTTTAATTTTATCTGTTAATTCTAATTGCTGAGTTCCAGTTAATTTATCTGATGTACGAATAAGAACTGTACCTATTACATAATGAGAGCCAGATACCAATATTGTCCCATCAAAGTTAGCGAGATACATATCTCTTGCAGTTGCTTCTTCGTTACTATTGAATATTTCTATAGCTCCGCCACCTTGAGTTCCGACATCAACTACATCCTCTCTATTTCCATTAACAGATAAGGTCGATTGATCAACTTGTGAATCTCTAAAATATATACATCCTATATATCCACCTTGTTTACCAAGTTTTCCATTTGGATCATGGTCCTCTGTAACTGGTGCCATCATTGTTATGGTATCAACCCTTTGCAATCTCTCCATCACAAAATCATCGGAAGGAGCAATAATCTGCTTCATACTTTTAATACTGTTTTCATATTTTTTTAACGCTTCTTCTACACCATCAATTTCATTTGTATAATCTGGAATCTGTGGTTCATCAGGAATAGTTAATGCTTTTAAATCATTTAGTTTCTCATTTGCCGTAGCAGCACATGCATCTAATTCTTCTTTCTTTGCATCCTCATTTACCGACATTTCCTCTACTGTATCTAGTTTATCAGGAACATCTACTATAGCATCACCAGCTGTAGCTATAGCATTTTTTAGATCAGTCAGCGTCTGTTCATCATATGGTGTGTCCCCATTATTTATAACTTCTTGTGCTGAATCAGTCGCATCTGTGAGTGACGCATTTAACTCCACTAAAGTATCTATTTGAGAATTATACATTTGAACTTTCTCATTATAAGACTTAACTTCACTATTATATGCGTCAACTGCTTGATTAGCTGCTTCCAATGATTTTTGTCTACAGCCAGAAAGCGATAAAATCATAAAAACACTCATAACTACTGCAAGAACTCTCTTATTCATAAATCCCTCTCCATTCCAACATTACTAATTAACAACTTTCAGTCTATTAATTAAAATTCCCCTAAACACTAAAAATACGTACCGTCTATTCCTAACCAATATCCATCAACATATTGATTAACAACCATATATCCTGAACCATTAAAGTAATACCAATATCCATCTATTTTCTGCCATTGATTTTTTGGATACCAACCAGAAGAATCTTCAACCCACCATCCATGACTGTCACGATGCCAGCTCAATGTATATGTATATGTCCATGCACCACTTCCACCAAACCAATATCCGTTATACCACTCATTTTGAGCCATATATCCATCTGGTTTGAAGTAGTACCAGATACCATCTATCTTATTCCAATGATCTGTAAAATATTTATTTTTTTCATTTGTGTACCACCAACCTGTAGAATCCTTATGCCAAGTAATTGAACTATTTTCTTGCAACTTACCATTTTTATCGTACCACTTTCCGTTTACCCATTCAGAGGTATACGTTGTCATAGGAATTACTTGACGACCATTCAACACATAACCACACCTTGAGCAATAATCTCCTTCGGTATATCCAACTTTATTATTTGTTGGAGCTGTATAACCCATATGAATTATCGAATGACCCTTTGCTGGAATCGTTTCTAATACTTTTTCGTCGCATATATAACATGTTCTTTCCTGTAAGCCATCTTCCGTACAAGTTGCTTCTTTTATAGTGGTTTTGAAATATGATAAACTATGACCTTTAGCAGGAATCACTTCATATTTAACTTCATCACAATCCCAACATGTGTATCTTTGCTCGCCCTCTTCTGTACACGTTGCTTCAATAGTAGACCTATAATCCGCATGCCAACTATGACCGCTAGCATTGGTCTTTTCTATTTTTGTTTTTCCGCATTTTGAGCATTTATATTCCCCTACTCCTTCTTTTGTGCAAGTAGGTTCTGTAATCGTTCTATTATAATTCCAAATATGTTTGCCGTTGCCCTCAGGACATACTTCAGAATTACCCTCAGCATTAACTGTGCTAAAACTAATTAAAGATGTACAAATAATCAAAATAATAGATACAAATATTCGCTTCATAACTAATCTCCCTTCCTTCTCCAATCTTTGTATTTTCCTGTTTTTACTCTCTTGTCCTGTGGTTTCTCCGTACCATCAGGAATCACCCATGATCTGCCAAACTTGGTTACTCCAGGAATCTGTCCATCTGCACACATTTTCTGCACTCTTCTTGGAGATAAGTTCCACATTTCTGCCACTTCTCTTATGCTTAAATATCCTTCCATAAGCACCTCTCAAGTAAAACAAAAAATCACCAGATTAGACTCTTCGCCTTATCTGATGATAACTAAAGTTGCAACTGACTACCATTTTACAGGCTCTTGAGCTTTGCGTCGCAAGGTTTCCCTTGTTTTGCTAAAATATTCACTTTTTATATGTTCTAATTATATTCGATTATACGAACATAGTCAATTAATAAAGGATTTAAATTCGCTATATTTCTTATATTTTTTTCGCCACTTTATTATAAATGAAACTACATCAAAATGCTTTCTCGCTTATCACTCTTGCTACATCACCTAAGGAACCTTTCAATGAAATGAGCATTTCATCACTCTGAAGTTATTGGGCCTGGCCAGTCTATGATGCCGCCAAATTCGTACACATTTGTATACCCAATGGCAGCGAGTTTCCGTGCAGCATCCTTGCTCCTTCTTCCACTCCTGCAATATACCAGGATCAGCTGGTCTTTGTCCGGAAGTTCCGGAATTGGCTTATCCTCTATATACTCATTTGTTATTAATACCGCACCTGGAATATGTCCGTCGTAGTATTCATCATCATGTCTTACATCCACTATGACGTAGCCAGTTTCGGTCTCCATCATCTTCTGAGCCGTTTCCGGGGTTATCTGCTTATAACCGTCAACTTCTACATATTCCTCCGCATCTCCGGCACTCGCATTTTCTTCGCTTGCTTCTTCAGTAGCCTTTGTCTCCTTGTAATTTTCCAGCGCCTCAAAGAAAGGTGCCGGATAATCCATACCCTGAACCTCATCCATCGCAATAACCGTAAATGGCACGCCATCTCTATAGACCTTGATCTCTTCGCCATTTGCCACAAGCAGGTAATTGTCATTCATATCCTGGAACTTTAGCATTTCTTTGGCAGAGAAATCATTTCCACTTGCATCTTGTATATCAAGCGCCTCGAACACTTCCCTATAGTCTGCATCCTCGGCCGCGGTAATCTTCTTAACAAACTTATCGCCCGAGTAGCCGTTCTCTCCGCCGTAGTATTCCTCCACCTCAGCAGTAATCTTCTTAAAATGGCCCTCCTCCACTTCAGGAAGTTCAACGCCGTTATCCAGCATCACGGCCCTGGTATGAACGCCGCCATCATTATACACTTCGACACAATCCCCATTAATATTCATCAGGTAGAAATGAGATTTTTCCTCATGAACGATATCCATCGCATCCGCTGTTTCCACCAGCTCACCCGGAGCGCTTCCGCTATCACCACTCCCCCCGTCTCCCTGAACGGTTTCACTATCACCACTACCTCCGTCTCCCTGAACGTCAGAAGTCTTCCCACAACCGACAAGCCCGAGGAGCATTATCGCTATAAAGCAATATATCAAAAACTTATTCATATACTCTTATCCCTTCTATACCTCTATACCTCTATACTTCTATACCTCTATATTTCTATACCTCTATACTTCTATACTTCTATACCTCTATGCTTCTTTATTTGTAATACCTTTCATGGTAATTCTTTAATCATGAATACACATTAATTTTATCATCTAAATTTTTAAAAAGCCATATCATTTCTAGATAATATATATGTTTCGGCTATATGGATGATTTCCTGAATGAAGTCACCCGTTTGCCCAATTATTAACCTTTATTTTGCAGGATTATGTAAACTAATATTGATTTTGTCGGCTTATATGCTAATTTCAGAAGAAGAGTCACCCGTGATTCATCAATCTACGGGTGACTCCACTCTTAAATCTCACCATATAGCCGAACCGTTCTATCTCAACAAGCTTCTATACTCGATTTTTCTTGCTTAAAACCTACAAACGGGTGACTCCACTTCTCCCTTTCTTCATATAGCCGAAAGGTTCACCACTCTTGTTTTTTCCACATAGCCGAAACTATCCAGTATTCTATATTTCCACGAATAATTAAGCCGCCTCCAACAAGTGGTCGATAAAAAGTACAGCAATATTCTTCCGACATAGCTTTTACTAAATACTCTAGAATGTGAACCTCTCATCACTAAAGTGACGAGTTTCTAGGAGAAATATATCTCCGTTTAAGAAGTTTGGTATTTAAGTTTCCACCTATTACTAGGCAACCCTTATTCTTACGGGCGTGTCCACTTCGCCCCTACTGTATAGGACTGATAAGTCCACAACGCTACTTTTGCGTAGTATGTTTAATGCACC
>CACWGK010000132.1 GCA_902760415.1 uncultured Lachnospiraceae bacterium | reverse complement strand
CGAGACCATAAGCGGTCTGCACCATATCACTTCGTGATATGCAATACTTGCTAAGCAAGTATTGATTCTGCTTCGCAGAATGTGTCTGTCTTTCAGACAGATTCTCGATTCTACGAATCGAGAACCGATTCGGTGCTTAGCGATTCACGAGTGCATAGCACGATGTGAGAGCTTAGCAAGCCGAAGCTTGTTTTCGAAGAAATCAAGCCGGCGTCCGCTAGGGCACCGCGCCTGTGCGAGAGCTGAGTCGAGAATGCGTGTCTGCTGGCTCTAGCCATGGCTTGCCGCGATAAAGTTTAGAATACCTGTGATAAGACCTCCTTTACGGATTTTACAGGTACGATATTCAGTTCCTTCTTTACTTCTTCTGCTACGTCTTCCAGGTCTTCGACGTTTTTCTCTGGTATGAAGACTGTCTTTACTCCTGCTCGAACAGCAGCCATCAGCTTCTCTGGAAGTCCACCGATTGGCATAACATTTCCTCTAAGTGATACTTCTCCTGTCATGGCTATCTTTGGATTTACTGCTCTATCTGTGTAGAGGGAAGTAAGTGCTGTTACGATAGTAATTCCGGCAGATGGGCCATCCTTTGGAACTGCGCCTTCTGGTACATGTATGTGAAGATCGTAGTTCTTCATGTTACGTGTCTCGACTGGGTACATATCTTTCACCAGACTGATGGCGATTTCTACTGATTCTTTCATGACATCACCAAGCTGTCCTGTGATAGTTACTTTACCTGAGCCGTGTACGTTCTTTGTCTCTATGAAGAGTATCTCGCCGCCTGCCATTGTCCATGCAAGTCCTGTTACTACGCCTGGAATACTCTTCTTATCTATAATATCGTGATTGATACCACGATGTCCTATGAACTCTCTAAGGTTCGCTGGCTTTACTGAAAGCTTCGCATCATTTCCTTTTACAAGCTGTACTGCGCCGTATCTCATTACAGTTTCAATCTGCTTCTTTAGCCCACGAACTCCTGACTCCATGGTGTAGTCAGATATTATCTTACGAACTGCAGCATCTGTTACTGTCATGTTCTTACGCTTGATTCCTGTTGCCTTCATAGCCTTTGGTATAAGGTGTTTCTTTGCAATCTGGAACTTCTCTGTCGCTGTATATCCTGGGAACTCTATAATCTCCATACGGTTAAGGAGTGGTTCTGGGATAGTGTCTGTTGAGTTAGCTGTACATACGAAGAGTACATTTGACAGGTCATATGGTACGTTCATGTAATGATCTGTAAAGCTATAGTTCTGCTCTGGATCGAGTACTTCAAGAAGTGCTGATGATGGGTCTCCACCATAGTCGCGAACCAGCTTATCTACTTCATCAAGTACCATGACTGGATTGGATGCTCCGCTTCGCTTCATTCCTTCCATGATGCGTCCTGGCATAGCTCCAATATATGTTCTTCTATGTCCACGGATTTCTGCCTCGTCTCTTACACCACCGAGGGAGATTCGTACATACTTTCTTCCCAGCGCATCTGCGATGCTCTGTCCGATACTTGTTTTACCTGTACCAGGAGCTCCTACAAACAGAAGGATTGAACCTGACTGTTTCTTATTAAGTGCCATAACGGCCAGTTGCTGTATGATACGTTCTTTTACCTTCTTAAGTCCGTAGTGATCTCTGTCCAGAACTTTCTCCGCCTTCTCAAGATCGATAGGGACGTAGTCCTCATTTTTCCATGACAGACTTGTTACGAAGTCGAGATAATCGTAGAGCATTCCATACTCATGGCCATCCTGACCTTCCTGCTTCATACGGTTAAGGACTTTGCGGGCTTCCTTCTCGGCAGTTTCATTCATGCCTGACTCAGCTATTTCCTTCTCGAATCTTCGAACGTCGGATATATTTTCTGGATGCATTTCATCCAGCTCACGCTGAAGGATTTCAATCTGCTTCTTGATAGCATCCTCTCTGTAAAGACTCTCGTTACGTGCCTGCTGCTCAAGCTCTGCGCCTTCTGCAACATCCGCAAGCTCCATAAAGCCATAAGACAGGTGCTCTATAAGCTTGAAGCGTTCAGCCTCGCTGTCTACCTCAACCAGCTCGTACTTCTCCTCCCAAGTCACACTATAGTAACCTGTCATAGAACAAGCGAGTTCGTTGATGTTCTTCCACTGAAGGATGAAACCTCTTGCCCAGAGTCCCCACTGATAGTTCTGCACGAACTTCAGGAACTTTGACTTGAGTTTATCGAAACGTTCCTTCTTATCTTCTTCGTCCATATCTGCTATCTCTGGCCTAGTTACAACCTCTGCATCTATGGTTCCGTCCTTGTCACGAGTCATGTCGATTATGCTTACACGCTCGATAGTTCTGACCTTTACATTTCCATCTGAATCTATAGACTCTATTCTAGCGGATACACCTATCGGATATATATCCTCAAGAGTCGTCTCTGTTATATCGATGTCTTCGCGAAGCATAGCAAATGCCATGATGTCTCCTACATCAAACTCTTCAAGATTCCAGCCGTCTATAACTTCCTTCTTAAAGTAAAATGTTACTTCAGGTAAGAGTATTGTGTCATATATTGGTATAGTTAACATTCTATATCTCCTTAGTAAATTAATTATATTAAATGTCATTGTTAGCACTTAAGTGTTTTGAGTGCTAATCAATATGATACTACATTTTTTTCTAATTGCAAGTATATCATATTATACCTTATTTTTGAAATGATACGGGTGGTATAAACTGTGCAAATCATACATTTAATCACGAAACTTTTATCATCATATTTGTTGCAACAAGCATCATTTTGCTGTATTATAATAAAGTGTGAGAGAATGAAAATGAAAAATCTATTTGTGAGGCGTTTTAAACATTGAAGATAGAGTTAAATGAAATATTATACGCCGTTTCCCAGGGACTTGATGCAGTTGAAATAGAGCTTCGCGATGAGAAGAATAACCACTGTAATGGTAAACATCTTACCGAAGGTCACTGTAAGAGGCTCGCTGCACTATCTATAATGCTAGGCAAAGCTCTCGGTCTAACAGCCGATGAACTGATTGACCTGGCTGCTTTTTCTATTCTCCATGATAATGCCCTGACACAGGTTAATCAGGAAGAGATTGAGTACAGAAAGTACAACAACGATCAGGGATATTCCGAAATTGATTTCAATATAAGACGTTGCATTCTAGGTGAGAGTAATACAAGATTCATGCCATTTAGAACTAACAACCGCGACGTTATTCTATTACATCACGAGAATGCCGATGGTTCTGGTCCTCAGGGAAGAACCTACGACAGAACTCCTATCAAAGCTCAGATCATTCATCTGGCCGATACCATTGATTATAACTTTGATCTGAAAGCTCCAACCAGAGAAACTCATGGCGCTATCATATATTTTGTAAAGTCAAATGCAGGTACTATGTTCTCACGTGAGATAGCTGATACATTCTGCAAGTTCTTTAAAATGAAGCACCTTGTTAATCTCTCTATAACAAATGTCGATACATTTCTTCATAAAGCTACGAAGCATTTTAATGATGAGTACTCGCAGCAGGAGGTATTCAATCTCGCTACTCTGATTGCTCAGATTATAGACTTCAAGTCACATTATACATGTAAGCATTCTTCTGGTGTTGCAGTTAACTGTAGAGCTATGGCGAAGAACTATGGCTTCCCACCTGAGAAGATTACAAAGTATTATCTGGCAGGTGCACTTCATGATGTAGGAAAGCTTATGATTTCTAACAGCCTTCTTCAAAAACCAGGCAGGCTGAATGATGAAGAGTTTAACAGAATGAAGAAGCATGCCTTCTATACACATCAGATTCTTGAGAATATCAAGAACAAGGATATGATCGATATCATTAAGTGGGCATCAAACCATCACGAGAAGTTAAATGGTACTGGTTATCCTCTAGGTCTTACAGGAGACCAACTCTCTATGGAAGAGAGACTTATGACCTGCTGTGATATCTATCAGGCACTTACTGAAGAGCGCGCCTACAAGAAAGGTTTTCCTCATGAGGAAGCTATTCGAATCATGCGTGATATGGGTATGAAGGGTGAACTTGATCTTCAGATTGTACAGACCATGGATGGTGTATTTTCAAAGCAGAATCTGGACAGAAGTATCCCAACTTCTATCCTTACATAAAAAAAGAAAATGAGACAAATAAACAGCAGATGATTTGTTGAGGATAAAGCGATTGCAAAAGTTCACAATTCCTTCACAAATTATACTAATTGTCTTCATAAACAATTGTTATATTGTAATTGTTCCAAACGAAGGATTCTATACCTTCCCCCACATTTTTTCATACTAGAGAGCCGTCGCCAAGCGGCTCTCTTTTAGTGTAAGAAGAAAAAAGCCTTGCGTAGCAAGGCTTTTCAGACTGTAGACAAAGTCAGGGGCATCGCCCCTGATTTTTCTATGTCAAAAGGCTGAAACCCCTTATATTTACTGGCTTTAGCGGCCTTTTTATGGT
>CACWGK010000131.1 GCA_902760415.1 uncultured Lachnospiraceae bacterium | reverse complement strand
TAGAAATACCGTGAATATAGAATATATGAATGCTGCTGATGAATGGGTGAAAATTAATGATGCTCCTATTGGTCAGACTATTTATAGCAGTGCAGAATTTGTTTCATCATACAACTGGAATATTGGAAATATAGGCTTAGATACTATTAAGATAAGATATACTCTAACAGATTCATCAGGAGCTGAGGATGTATATGAGACAGAATATGAAGTAGATAATACAGCACCGGATTGTCCTGAGGAAGTAACAGTAGTAGATGATAATGGAGTAAATAATCTATCATGGAAAATATCAGGCGAATCAGATTTCTCGAAGTATATAATATATAGATATGTAAAGGATGAGAATGATACTGAGGAATTATATTCTAAAGTAGCAGAGATAGATGATAGATATGATGTATCATATACGGATGATTCTCTTGAGGAAGGAGATTTTGTTAAGTATATAGTTACTGCAGCAGATGATATGGGAAATGAAAGTCCAAGAATCAATCCTGTAACTATAACAGTCGGCGAAGATTTAACTTCTCCAGAGATAACTGGTATTGAACCAGAGGGAGAGCGAATAGCTGGTAATACAGAAATTGTTGCTTATGCTAAGGATAATAAAAGTATAGAAAGTGTTCGCTTTTATATATTTAGTGACGAAACAGAGGATTCCTGGACATTTTTAGGAGAGGATAATACTATTTCCGAAAATAGTGGAATATATTCCGGTTCGATCGACATTGATACAAAAAAATATGAGGATGGAAAATATTATATAGCTGCTGTAGCTGTTGATAATAACGGAAATGAAAGTGAAGAGGATTTCTATAAGAGATATGAGATAGATAATCTTGGAATAGAAAAAATCAAAATAAATAAAACAAATGTTGGAGCAACATATGTTCAATTAATGTGGGATGATGTTGCAGATAAAGATTTTGCTTACTTTTCTGTAGAACAAATGGATAGATATAGATATTCATTTAGAGAAGTGGCACAAGAAACAAATATAACAGGAACAACTATAAGCAGTCTCTCTCCTGAGGTGGAGTATACATTTAGAGTTTGTGGTGTAGATTCATTAGGAAATAAAGGAGAATACTCGGAAGTTGTAACAGTAAAAACACTTTCTGATACAACCGCGCCAAGCATTACAGCTGTATATCCAGTGCAAGGAAGAGTAAAGGATAATATTCCTTTAAGTATGACGGTTACAGATAATTATGTGGTAGCAGGTGGAACCTGGTATCTTAGTTTTGATGGAGAAAACTATACTGAGATTACTTCCCTGAAAGGATTTAGTTCTAAAGAAACATTTAGTTATAATCTGGATATTACTGATGTAGAAAAGTATCCTGAAGGAAGTATATATATAAAGTCTGAAGCAGTGGATGTGGCAGGAAATAAAAATCTTTCTGCATCTGATGGTTCAGATATTGTAATGGAATATATAATCGATCGAACAGCTCCATCTGTTGTTAAGAATGTATCAGCCAGAGCCAGTGATGGATATATTGGAATTACCTGGGATGAATCTTCTGAAGAAGATGTAGCAGCTTATAAAGTATATAAAGCTGATATGGATAAAGGAAACTATCATTGTGTAATGAATAGTGCTTCGTTAAATTATTATGATACTGACATCGATGATGGAAAAAGCTACGCATATTATGTGACAGCTGTTGACGAAGCAGGAAATGAATCAGAAAAATCAGTGGTTTCTTTTGCAACTGCTATACCAGATGAGACGATACCTAAGATAGAAGGAGTTTCACCAAGCGATGGTTCTAAAATAGGAGCTAGTACAGATTTCTCTATTATTGCAACTGATAATTCTGGACTGAGTAGTATAAAAACATATTACAGAACAGATGAAGCTTCACCATGGGTATTATTAAATGAATCATCAGCTTCAGGAAGAAGTTCGTGGGGAAACTTTAGCGCTGATCTAAAAAATGAAAAAGAAGGATATATTTATTTCAAAACTATCTGTGAAGATAGAAACGGAAATGTAAGTGATGATTACTTCTATAAGTTGGTTCTTGATAAAACTGCACCAAAGGCAGATATTGTTGGTGTAGGTGGAAATTTTGAAATATATGTAGATGTAAAGAGAGATATTTCTGAAACTGATATTTCATATTATGAAATCTATAGATGTGAACTATCGAAGAGTGGAAAGAATACTTCATTTTTTGATAATGCTAAAAGCATAGAGAAAATATCTCTTGTTGAAGAGGAACAGGTAGAGGGAGATCATTATAGAAGAGTAAGATTCACTGATACAGATATTGTACCTCATATTGCATACAGGTATGCAGCTAAGGTCTATGATAGTGTGGGTAATTATTCATGGACAGAGATAGTAAATGCTGTTGCAGATGATGTGGATATGGTCGCTCCTGAGATAGTTATGCCAGATAAGATTACTACTGTTGTCGGCATGGAAGTTGATTTAGATGCGGCGAATTGCACTGACAATGTAAAGATTAAAGGCTTTAAGTGGGATTTAGGTAATGGAGATGTTAAAACAGGAGCAAGACCTAAGTATATATATAATAAAAGCGGAAATTATACTGTAAAGCTTACCGTTACTGATTATGCAGGAAACTCTTCTGATAAAGAAATTGAAGTATCAGTAAAGGAAGCATCTAATAGTGGAATATGTAATCTTACAGTCGTTGACTACGATGGTAATCCTATTCCTTATGCATATGTCTATGTAAATGCAGGAGCTGATAGTGATACTTCATTTATGACAGATGCATATGGAAAAGTATCGTTATGTTATAAATCGGGAACCTATAAGGTCGCAGCATTCAAGGACGGTTATCTTCCTGAAGAAGGAGAGTATACTATAACAAATATGAAAACCACTGAAGAGATACTTATGCTTTCGAGTGGTGAAGTTGTTGTGGGTAGTTTTGAAGTAAAAAGAATGAGTCTTCAGGAGATAGTGGATGCTGGGGTTGATCTTTCAAGTCCTGCTAATTTAAATACATTTACATTTAAGACAACGCTTACATTCCAAAAAACTCCTATACCTATTGTAGTAGAAGAGATACCTGGTGAAATTCATATAGACAATGGCGATGATGTAAAACCGGGTGGTAGTGGCTACAATAAACCAAAGGATGATAATCACGGAAAACCTAAAGGTAATTATAGAAGAGATTATGTTGAGCGTGTAGATTGTGATGGTATTGGGTTTGACACATCAGTACCAGTTATTGCGGTGCTATCAACAACACAATCAGTTTCATGGTTAAAGACCATGTATAGTGCGACTTTGAATATTATAAATAATGCAGATTCAAAGTATGTAATTGAAGATTCGAAAGGATCGATAAGTCTTCCAGATGGTGTGTCTCTGGCTGTTTTAGATTCAAGTAAAAGGATTGAAAATGGTACCAAAACAGGCCAGAAATTAACATATGATATGGGCAATATCGAGGGGCAAAAAACTGCATCAGTAAGTTGGACATTAAAGGGAGATAAAACTGGAACATATAATATAGATGCAAGTTTCTCTGGTATACTTACTCCGTTTAATGTACCTGTGTCAAAGACATTCAGAGCAGAGACGGAGATGGAAGTACAGAAATCAAATGTTAAAATTACCGTAATGCCTGAAGATGCAGCATACATGGATGAAGAGTATTATATACAGTATGCTATTACAAATAATGGTACAGAGCCTCTTTATAACTTCACAACTAGTATAGGCGATTATAAGCATGTAAAAAACAAGCAAGTTACTTATACCATGGACTATGAAAGTGGTGCTATTACTGGAACGGAAGTTAGTTACTCTGGACGTAATTTTACTATTGCAAAAAGTGAACAATTATATCAGACACCTGTATTGAATGGCGAAGATACTATCACTATCCCGACACTTAATCCAGGACAAACAATATATGGAACATGGCAGTTTATGAATTCGGCTGATGAGACGGTATTTCGAGGTGATCATCAAAGGGAGTATTATAAATTAATTAATTCGTTGGTAGAGGTTATCGAGGGAAGTAACCTTGGAGTCTCTGTATCAGTTAATCCAATACCTGCACATGATTCGAAGATCATACGAACGACATACAAAGAGGAAGATACGGAAATTAACACAGGAGACCCTATCGATCTGACATCTGGTTCTTATACTGATAATGTTAATCTTATGACATTGATCGGTAGAAATACTCTTTCGTTAGATTTAAAGTATGATTCACAGCTTGCTGAATATAGTGGAGAGTGTGGTAATGGCTGGGTACATGATTTTGAATCTAAAATAGTAGAAGAAAATGGAATGTTATTCTATTATATCTGCCCATCTATTTCTGCGGCTTTTATAAGCAAAGATTCTTATGAAGGAAGGTATTATGGAGATACAGCGGTAGCAAGTGATACTGATGCTTCAGAAGATGCAGAAAAAACTCTTGATATAGAGTTATCGGATATTGCTCCATCAGATGATATAGAGTTTGTCTGCATATCACATGGTATGGAAGGCTATACACTTGTGAAGCATAATGATGGCACATATACACTTAAAGCTCCAAATGGATCAGAATATGGATATGATATAAGTGGAAATCTAATCTCAATCAAGATGGAGGATGGCTCAGAAACAGAAATATCACATACAGAACATCAGACAATAATCAAAGAAAAGATATCGGGTGTAAGAATTATCCTTGACTATGATGAGGCGGGTAATCTTGTATCTGTTTCAGATGATAATGGAAGAAAAGCATCTCTTGTTTATTCGAATGGAAATTTAGTTGAAATCATTGATATACTTGGTAATTCTACAACATATCAGTATGACGAAAAGAATAGGCTGGTTACTTCTTATGATTCATTAGGTAATCTGATCATAGAAAATGAATATGATGATAAAGGCAGAACTATAAGACAGAAGGATTTAACAGGAACAGTTATAGAGATCACCTATGAAGATCTGGAAGATGGAGGTGTAAAAGTCGTATCTCATCTTGCGGGTGAA
>CACWGK010000130.1 GCA_902760415.1 uncultured Lachnospiraceae bacterium | reverse complement strand
CTATCTGGAATTACAAGTGTTGTAAAACGTGTATCGCCATCTGAATCATTTCCGATACTAGAAAATGCATAACTTCCAATCTCAGTTATGCCATTATCGATTACTACTGAACTAATGCTATCTTTGATAGAAGAAAGACCTTCTATAAAGTTATCATTTATCTTGCCTGTTCCGCTGATTCTGAGGGTTCCATTTTCGAAGGACCAGGTTGCATTTGGACCTGCCACATTATAACATTTCTTGCTAAATGCACCGTTACTTGAATCTATTGAATAGAAATCTACTGCACTGTTGGAGGATGAGTAGAATACGACTTTGCCATTTTTTACGCAAGGGTCGCAGTCTGATATAGTGGCGTTTGCTGTATATTCGTCTATCTTGTTACCTGCTGCATCCAGAAGTGCATAATGAAGGACGTTGCCACTAAGGGAATCTGCTGGATCTACTGCTACTGGCTCATCTTTTCTCTGCCAAATGAGTACAAGGCGGTTATCATTTACTTTTACAAGCTTTATATCCTTGTAGTAGTACTTAGTATTGTCCTGCGTCATCCATTTAAATGTGGTCGCACCCTTTGTAAAGTTATTTATAGGAGTAACTGACATATAGATATTCATGCTGGCATCGTAGGTCTCGTCGTCGTATCTTGTCTGATCGATGGAGGAGCCTACTGCTATAACATGGGATGATGTAACTGCTATACCATTTGATGTAGCATTTGTTGCTATAGCCCATGCTGAGGTTCTACTTCCGCCATACTCCAGAGTATAAAATGCATCTGTTCGCCATGGCTTTGACTCAGAGAATCTTGATATAATAGTTCCACGGCTTCCTTCGCTCTCTTCTACGCAGTAGATATGGTCTTTATCTGATGCTGCAAGATCCTGGGAAAATGAATGCCACAGGTTATAGTCAACGACCTTGCCCTGCATAGTAGCTTCATCAACCTGTATCATGTAGAAGCCTGTGTGGCCCTGATTATACTGCGGATCTACATAGCCTTCATGTGCTGTAGCTACGTAGAGCTTGCCATTTACTTCGCACATATCTACGCCGAAGCCATCAAATGGATATCTTACCTGAGCGAACTCATCATCGCTTCCACTCTTGATAGAACAAGAACCTAATCTATCCCAGTTCTTGCTATACTTAACGATTCTGACAACTTCAGCATTATCGTCTTCCTCAAGATTATTCTTACCATATACGATGTAGTAAGCATCACTTCCACTATAGAATCCACCGTAGACCGGAAGCTCACCTGCAAGAGTAAATCGTGATGTGATATTAAAGCTGTCATCATAATTCTCAATTATCAGATTGCCCGTCCAGTCGCCTTCACTCATTTCTTTGGCAACACGAACATAGCCTGATTCTGTAGCCGCCATGGCGGTCGTAATCATGCGAGCAACATCTGTATTAGATATTGGTGATGGAATGATTGTTTCTGCGGCATAGGCTTTGCTATCCGGCAGAATAAATGAATAAGATAGGATTAGACTTAGTACTAGAAAACTAGCTAAGGATTTCTTAGCATACTTTCTTCCTTTCATATAAAACCCCTCCAAAATATTTATAATTCCCCAATTACAAATATCTTAACCCCATGGATATATTATACTTCTTTGGTCATTTTATGGGCAAGTAAAATATTAAAAAAGGTATAGCTTCAAGACTGTCTCAAAGCTATACCTAGGGGTAATTCATTTATACATTCAATAGAATTATGTAAACTATGTAAGTGTTATATTAGTTTACGCTGAAAAGAAGCTGGCCGTAGCTTGGGAATGGCCAATCACGCTGTGATGTCAGCATTTCAGCTTCATCTACATACTTTCTCAGAACATCCATAGATGGAATAAGTGTATCACGTACGAATGCTGATGACTTGAAGATATCATCGATTGTCTTGAAGTCTGCAAGATTCTTCTCAAGCGCTATAACTGCATCCATGATCTCATCTGTAAGTTCTGAGAGACGCTCCATAGTTGATACTTCGTACTTGCACTTAACTGATGGACTTACCTGACGCATAAGAACTGTTGTCTGTGAAAGTCTGTAGAGGTATCTCTCGATAGCTGGCAGGTAATTCTTACGTACCATGTCTACCATAGTGAGACCTTCGATGTTGACTGTCTTTACGTAGTTCTCAAGCATTATCTCGCAGCGGCTCTGAATCTCTGTCTTGCTGAAGACCTTGTGGCGAAGAAGCATTTCTACATTCTTCTCATCAAGAAGGTGTGGCATAGCATCTGCTGTAGTCTTAAGATTTGAAAGACCACGCTTAGCTGCCTCTTCTCTCCACTCGTCGCCGTATCCGTTACCATCGAAGAGGATTCTCTCATGCTCCTTGATGACACGCTTGATAAGCTCATGAAGTGCTGTCTCGAAGTCAGCTGCTCCCTCTAACTCATCTGCATACTGACGAAGGCTCTCTGCAACTGCAGCATTAAGCATGATGTTGCAGCATGCGATACTGTTAGAAGATCCGAGGGATCTAAACTCGAACTTGTTGCCTGTAAATGCAAATGGTGATGTTCTATTTCTATCTGTTGTATCTCTAAAGAATCTTGGTAAGCTGTGAACGCCAAGCTTCATCTTTACTTCTTCTGTTCCCTGATATGGAGTGTCATTCTTGATAGCATCAAGGATTGCTGAAAGCTCCTCGCCAAGGAATACTGATATGATAGCTGGAGGTGCTTCGTCTCCACCAAGTCTAAGGTCGTTACTTGCTGTAGCTACTGACAGTCTGAGAAGATCCTGATAATCATCTACAGCCTGAATTACAGCACACAGGAAGAGTAGGAACTGCGCATTCTCATATGGTGTCTTACCAGGTGACAGAAGGTTTACTCCTGTATCTGTTGTAACTGACCAGTTGTTGTGCTTTCCTGATCCATTTACGCCTGCAAATGGCTTCTCATGCAGCAGGCACTTAAGGCCGTGACGGTCTGCTACTTTCTTCATGATTTCCATAGTGAGCTGATTTGAATCAGTAGCAACATTTGTAGTTGAATATATAGGAGCCAGCTCGTGCTGTGCAGGAGCTACCTCATTATGCTCTGTCTTTGCAAGGATGCCGAGCTTCCAAAGTTCCTGATTAAGGTCTTCCATAAACTCTGCAACTCTTGGCTTGATTACTCCAAAGTAGTGGTCATCCATTTCCTGACCCTTTGGTGGCATAGCTCCGAAGAGTGTTCTGCCTGTATATTTAAGATCTGGTCTTCTGCTCCATACATCTGCATCAACAAGGAAATACTCCTGCTCAGCACCTACGCTTGTTCTGACACATTTAACATCTTCGTTACCGAAGAGCTTAAGAACACGAAGTGCCTGGCGATTGATTGCCTGCATTGATCTAAGAAGTGGTGTCTTCTTATCAAGGGCATCGCCGGAATATGAGCAAAATGCTGTTGGGATACAGAGTGTATGATCCTTGATAAATGCAAAGGATGTTGGATCCCAAGCTGTATAGCCTCTGGCCTCAAATGTAGCTCTAAGTCCACCTGATGGGAAGGATGATGCATCTGGCTCACCCTTTATCAGTTCCTTACCTGAGAACTCCATCATTACTCCACCATCCTCAGATGGAGTGATAAAGCTGTCGTGCTTCTCTGCTGTTACACCAGTAAGTGGTTGGAACCAGTGTGTGAAATGTGTTGCTCCATTCTCTATAGCCCAGTTCTTCATTTCCTCTGCCACAGCATCTGCAACAGTCTCATCTAGTCTTACGTTCTCATCAATAGTCTTCTTAAGTGATGCGTAGATTTCATCTGAAAGTCGTTCCTTCATCACTTTGTCGTTGAAAACTAATGTGCCGAACATCTCAGGTACATTTATCTTGTCCATTCTATTCCTCCTCTAGTTTTACAAAACTTTGTAAAGTATAACACTATCAGAACCGCCATTCAAGAGATAAACCACTTAATTATATAACGAAAATGTGACAAAAAGCCCGAGGCTCTTTGTCACATTTTACCCTACCCTTTTATCATTCGCGACATATAGTCATTCTTCGGCATTGGCTTCGCATAGTAATATCCCTGTATCATATCACAGCCCTGGCTTGCCAGGAACTCAACCTGTTCCTTATCTTCTACACCCTCGGCAACGATACGCATATTGAGACTCTTGCCAAGTCGGATAGCTTCTGATACTACTATCTGTCCACGTTCACCTGCATCTTCTCCGCGGAAGAAGTCTGCGTCCAGCTTCAGCACATCCAGAGGCATATCCTTAAGAGAATTAAGGGATGAGTATCCAGCGCCAAAGTCGTCCATAGATACTGCAAAGCCGTAGGATTTGAGTTTCTTTATAGTCTCTATCATAGCTTTCTTATCATCAAAGAAAGCACTTTCTGTAAGTTCTATCTCGATAAGATTATGTGGGCAACCTGCCTCGTCCACCATTCGGAGAATCTGCTCTGCAAGGTCCTTCTCTATGAAATGGGCTCTTGATACATTTACGGATACAGGTACACATTTATATCCCTGATCCAGCCACATCTTCTGATCCCGCGCCACATGACTTATCATGTAATGATCTATCTCGGTGATGAAGCCATTCTTCTCGAATATTGGAATGAAGCGTCCCGGCGATACGAGTTCATTTTCAGAAAACTGCCAGCGAATAAGCGCCTCTGCTCCACGAAGCGTATTATCCTGAGGATTATACTTCGGCTGGTAATATACCTGGAACTCCTCACGCGATACAGCTGATGACTGCCTCTCCTGTACAGTATCTGTCCAGCGCTGATCATCAAGAAGTGCCTTTCCAAAGAACTGAATGCCTGACTCATCCGTATCACTGATCACCGCTCGCGCTGCACAGGCATTGTTATAAATATCATCTATAAAGAGGTTCTTACGAGATACACCCTCTTCAGTTTCTTCACCCTCCTCAGGAGCTACATATCCATCAGCAGGAAGAAGTGCAACCCCTGCCTGGAAATGAAACTCATGATCTGCATCCAAGTGAGTAAGGGACTCAATAAGATGACTAAGTCTCTGCTTTAGCTGAAGCTCGTCTTCATACTTTAGAAGCAGAGCGAAGTTGGAAGTTGTAGCATGGGCACAGATTTCACCCTTACTTAATTG
>CACWGK010000129.1 GCA_902760415.1 uncultured Lachnospiraceae bacterium | reverse complement strand
TTGTAAAGAATGCGGAATGATTCAGGGTTTTACTGCTACTCAGCTTGAGAAAATTTAATTAAATCAGTAAGTTTTATTTTATCGTGACAGTTAATTATTTCGGAATAAATAATTCTATGGGGAAAATAATAAGGAGCAAATATGGCTGAGGAATTTTTAACATTAATGGCAGATCTAGATGATGAATCACAACGAATACTATCCGGGTGGTATGAGAAATTGCAGGTTAAAGGCTTTAATGGAGTGCAGACACCTGGTTTACCATTTCATATAAGCTTAGCTTGCTTTTCGCTGGATAAGGAGCAGGAAGTGATCGAAGAAATGAATGAATTGACAGATCAATTTCCAGAGATTCCTGTGCATATGAGTCACATAGGTATGTTTGCAGGAGGGAGAGTTTTATTTGCTGCACCCGATATGAATCCTTCCGACCTTTTGCAGGTAAGGAAAGCGATAAAAACAGAGACTAGTGAGAACTATCCATGGACACCTCATTGCACGATTATGATAGACGATGCTGCGACGGTACAAAAAGCGTTGCCGATTCTACTTGAGAATTTCAATCCTTTTGTGGGTAAGATAACAAGACTTCATTTATGTGCGTTTTGGCCAACCAGAGAAATTGCCACGGCATCGTTAAAAGGTGATGATACACCGTAAATAATAGCGGAAGATAATCCAAGTAAACTATCTTTGAATGAATCTGTGAGGTAAGGCTAAGGTAGGAAGGCCGAAGGCTGATAATCCGAAAAGTATAGCAATAGGAGTGAGGCTTACGGTTGAAGATTATGAAAAACTAAAGAATGATGTGGCTTCCCACGACATAACCATAAGTGAAGCTGTACTTCAGGGGCTGGAGTTGTTAAGACAGTCCTGGGATGAACAGCAGAAGTAAGTTGGTGTTCACTTCCACAAGTCGACAAATCAAAAGTTGCAGTTCAGAAGTCGTTAGATGAACTATGGCTACAAGAGCTATTGATAAGGGAATGCCTATAGAACAGGTGCAGAAAGTATTGGAATAAGTTAAAACAAAGATTAAATGAAGAGGGAAGTCAACTGGTGACAAATTGTCACCAGTTGAAAATGACTGCGCAAGACGGGAAGAAAAGATTGACGGATGTGGCTAATACTGAACAGCTGTTACGTATTATTCAATCAGTACCATCAAAGAAAGCGGAACCCTTTAAGGTGTGGTTGGCACAAGTTGGTCGTGAAAGAATAGAAGAAACAATTACCTACTAGTGAGCAAATACAACGTCGTATAGAACTAGCTGAAGAAGAATACAAGTTAAAATAGAAATCATAATGGGAAAGTATTAAAATATAAATAAGGAGGATAAACGACATGAAAAAAGAGATTAAGACAACAGAGGCGATTTTTCCAATGCCAGTATTTATTTCATTTGATCCATATACACATGGATATTATAAGGTATCAGGAAGAGTTGGTGATGCATTCAAGGATGGTATGAAGCTGAAATAAGATATTTGTTTTTTGACAGCGAGGTGATGACAGATGAGGCAGTACTTTTGTGAATGCCGGGAATGTGGTGATAAGCATAGAATTATAATAAAGCAGAAACCATATCCAGAAGAAGGAGAAATCTTTGTAGCACAGTGTCCTAAGTGTAATAAAGAGACTGGCCATGTAAGAGTTGATCCTACAAATAAGTAAAATACTAATATAGTAAAACAAAGATTAGTAATCGGGAGATATAAGCCAAAAGGTTTGTATCTCCCATTTTTGTGCCTTTTTTCGTCTTGAATATATTGACACGGTGTCAGAAAATGATTATAATTCATATTGACACGAAGTCAGAATAAAAAAACAGGAGACAGATATATGCCAAAAGGATCACCGGAAAGAACCGCAGCAAGAAAAGAAGAGATCATAAGTGCCTGCGAGAAGCTGTATCAGACCATGAGCTTTAAAGATATCACTCTTAAAGAAATCGGAAATGAAACATCCTTCTCAAGACCGACAATATATAACTACTACCAGACAAAAGAGGAAATATTTTTGGCCCTTTTTGAGAGGGAGTACATTCGCTGGAATGAAGAATTACAATCTATTCTCCAGGAAAATGAGAAGCTTTCCAAGGAGCAGCTTGCAAACAAGCTTGCATCATCCATAGCAAACAGGCAGCAACTGCTAAAACTTCTCTCCATGAATAACTATGATATGGAGGAAAACAGCAGACCTGAGCTTCTTACATCTTTTAAGGTAGCTTATGGCGAGTCTATGAAAAATGTATGCAGGATAATCACAAAGTTCTGTCCGGAGAAATCGGTGCAGGAGATTCAGGATTTTATATATGTATTCTTCCCATTTATGTTTGGAATATATCCTTACACTTCCGTAACAGATAAGCAGAGGGAAGCTATGAATGAGGCAAATGTGGACTTTGTATACAAGTCCGTTTTTGAGATAACAAATAACTGTCTGCTGAAGCTATTATAAAAGGGTGGATTGAGAAAGTATTGTAAAGAGAGGAGTGTAGCAATGAAATATACAAAGCTTGGAAATTCAGATTTAAATGTATCCCGTATATGCATGGGCTGTATGGGGTTTGGCGATGCAACGAGAGGGCAGCATAGCTGGACGATTGATGAAGAGCATTCCAGGGAAATCATAAAAAGAGGTCTTGATCTTGGAGTTAATTTTTATGACACGGCAATCGCTTATCAGAGCGGAACCAGTGAGCAATATGTAGGCAGGGCACTCAGAGATTTTGCAAAGCGTGAGGATGTTGTTGTCGCAACAAAATTCCTTCCGAGGACACCCGAAGAGATAGAAAAAGGAATCACCGGTCAGCAGCATATAGAAAATATGATAAACACAAGCCTTCAGAACCTTGGAATGGACTATGTGGATCTGTATATCTATCACATGTGGGACTGGAATACAGATATCTACGACATCATGGATGGCTTACATCGCATAGTTAAAGCAGGGAAGGCAAGATATATCGGTATTTCAAACTGTTTTGCATGGCAGATCGCAAAGGCGAATGCACTGGCTGAAAAAGAAGGTTTTGCAAAGTTTGTTTCAGTCCAGGGGCATTATAATCTGATCTTCCGTGAAGAAGAGCGTGAGATGGTGCCATATTGTGAAGAAGAGAATATCGCACTTACTCCGTACAGTGCGCTGGCAAGTGGAAGACTATCCAGAAAGCCCGGTGAGGGAGATACCAAGAGAGCTGCCGAGGATACCTATGCCAAGTTTAAATATGATGCTACTAAAGAGCAGGATGATGTGATCATAGGTCGTGTGGCAGAGCTTGCTGAGAAATATGGTGTGACTATGACGGAAGTATCTCTGGCGTGGCTACTTTCCAAGGTAACTTCTCCGGTGGTAGGTGCGACCAAGCTGCATCATATAGAAGGTGCGGCGAAGGCTGTGGATTTGGAACTGACTGACGAAGAGCTTACTTACCTTGAAGAGCCATATGTGCCTCACCCGCTTGCAGGTGTTATGGCGCAGAATAAAAGGACTGATGCATCAAAGAAACATGTATGGACTACAGGAGCGCAGAAAATATTAGGAGGAGAAAAATAAAATGGCAGAGAGAATTGTACAGACAGCAGGAAGAGAACAGCTTGGTGAATTTGCACCAATGTTCGCACATTTAAATGATGACGTATTATTTGGTGAGGTATGGAATGAAGAAGCTATTGATGTGAAGACCAAATGTATTATTACAGTGGTTTCGCTTATGGCTTCCGGTATCACGGATTCTTCACTGACCTATCATCTTCAGAATGCGAAGACACACGGTGTCACAAAGGAAGAGATTGCAGCGATCATTACTCATGCCACTATGTATGTAGGATGGCCTAAGGGTTGGGCAGTATTCAGACTGGCAAAAGAAGTGTGGAATGAAACGACAGAGGCTGTTACAGATAAGGATAAGTATCAGAATTCCATTTTCTTCCCTATCGGAGAAGAAAATCCTTATGGAGAGTTCTTTGTAGGACAGAGCTATCTTGCTCCTGTTTCAATTGAGCAGGTGCCGGTGTTCAATGTAACCTTTGAGCCGGGATGCAGAAACAACTGGCATATCCATCATGCAAAGAGTGGCGGCGGACAGATGCTGATCTGCATCGGTGGAAGAGGATATTATCAGGAATGGGGCAAGGAAGCCGTGGAGATGACGCCAGGTAAAGTAATAAACATTCCTGCTGAAGTAAAGCACTGGCATGGAGCAGCGCCGGATTCATGGTTCTCACATCTTGCAATAGAAGTTACCGGTGAAGAGACAAGTAATGAATGGCTTGAAGCTGTATCTGATGAAGATTATCGTAAATTATCATAAATAATAACAGGAAGAAGCGAAAGATATATAACAGATTACTATACATCACTTGAAGATACATTTGATATAAGCTGTTGATAATTCAGATGGATTAATGTAGTATATTATTCGCAAAAGTAAATATAGTAATAGTTGCCACCGGGTAGCTGGAATGCATATCGCATTCGCGTAACTGTAATCGTTAGGTCTTAGAAGATGCAGTGGTCGTGAATGCGTTTTTTTGTTGGAGGATGAAAATTGGTAGAATCAATAAAAAGGCTTAAATGGTATGAATATATCATATGGATTAGTTCAGTGCTTATTATATCGATCTCATATATAGCATTTCATATTGAGGGATATATGACACTGATAGCCTCTCTCGTAGGAGTGACCGGACTTATATTTCTTGCTAAAGGGGATGTGTTGGGGCAGATGCTTACAGTTGTATTCTCAATTCTTTATGCTGTTGTAGCCTACAGATTCAGATACTGGGGCGAGATGATAACATATCTTGGTATGACGATGCCTATTGCTATGGCGGCAGTAGTAACCTGGCTTAAGAATCCTTATAAGAAGGGAGAGGTCAGAGTTAGACATACATCTCCTAAGATGTGGGAAATACTTTCAATAACCGCTATTATAGTCACTGTTATTTTCTACTATATTCTCAAAATCTTTAAGACACCAAATCTGATAATGTCATCGATATCAGTAACTACAAGTTTTATGGCGGCTTCACTGGCGATGCTCAGAAGTTCATACTATGCTCTGTTCTATGCGATGAATGATATAGTACTAATTGTACTTTGG
>CACWGK010000128.1 GCA_902760415.1 uncultured Lachnospiraceae bacterium | reverse complement strand
AGAATTATAGCACATACTATAATATCGAATATTATTATAATACTAGTTATCTTTTTTGTCTGCATCTGTTGGCGTTCCTTTGTCTAAATTATTATCACCATCTCCATCATCAGGATTCACTGAAGCATTAGGATCATCTGGCACCTGGTTATCACCATGACCATTTTTGCCGTCCTGACTATTTTTGCCATCCTGCCCCGTAGACTGATTATCTGATGAATCATCGTCAGTATCTATAGTATCAGTATTATTGTCCAGATAATCATTACCGTAATTATTTATCTCGATAGGATCTAGATTAAGTGCTGAATAACTAAAGAAGTTAAAATATAAAACCTGCGTATCATCATAATAGTCCTCTAAAATATAAGGCAGAACAACTTCTTCATCAGGATCAGCTCCCATAAGCATAATGCTTCTTAGTGATGTGCTGGAAGTTCCAAACTTATCCACACTATTCTTACTAGCAGAATACTCTGATGCTATATAATTCATTTCATAATATGAAGCTACTGTATCTCCAAAGGATTCATCAAAATAATTATCACTTAAGAGTACATCCGTCCCTAAATCCGGATCAATTGCAGCATACACCGAAAGAAGCTTCCCCGTCTCATCATCTACAATAAGTTCCAAAGCTCCATACTCGTTATTTACTGAAACGATCCAGGCTAGATACATATCCTTAGATCCAGGTCTTATTATAAGATATTTTGATGTAGATATATCACTTGAATTAAAGAGCGCAGTCTTAAGAGACTGACGATCCATTCCAATTTCCTGGAGCGCATTATCAGAGATAAAAAGATCCATAAATGCATCTGCTGCAGAAACAAAAGCAGTCTCTTTAGTTAGATTAACATCTGCATCATAGCTATTTTCATCACCCACATATACATACGACGAATTATCTATAGCCGTAGTCATATCACGAAGCTTCTCAGTAAATGATATTGATTCCGAGTTAATCCTGACGGGATCTGCTTCATAATGTATACCATAGCCGTCCAGCATGTAATTCTCATAAGCAAATACCAGATACGGAAATGAGAACGATATCATAATAGCTGATATGGCTAGAAGTGCTATAACAACAGGTTTTATACTACCACCTTTAAACATCTGCAGCACCTCCCTTCAGCTTAACCGTGATCACTGTTCCAATACCCGGTTCACTACTAAAATCAATCGTACCATTATGCAGCTCTACTATCTTAGATACAAGGGATAGTCCAAGTCCCGCACCACCTTGTGCTCTGGAACGAGCCTTATCAACTCTGTAGAATGCTTCCGTTACATGCTCAATAGCTTCCTTAGGCATGCCTTTACCATTATCAGTAATTACAAATGTAACTCCATCCTCTTCCATCTTCTGGTCGACTCTGATATTTCCCTTCTTATCCATAGCCTTACGAGCATTATCTATAAGATTGATCAGTAGTGTCCTGACAAGATCAGGTTCTAGCATCGCAGTACCTTCTTCGGTCCTACAAATGATAGAAATGTTTTGTTCACTGAGTGTAGGTCTAAGATGAGTTACTATATCTTCAACCATATCCTTAGGGGATACTTTCTTCATTTCAAGCTTCTCTTTATCTGCAACAAAAAGCTGAAGCAGCTTAAGAGACATATTTTCAAGACGTTTTGCCTCAGAATAAATGTACTGAAGAGCATCTTCTCTATCCTCATCATCAAGCTCCTGAGTTCTGAGAAGCTCTGCATATCCGATAATAGATGTCATAGGTGTCTTAAGCTCATGCGTAAATGCCCCCATGAATCTATCCTTTTCTTCAGCCGCCTCCTCGAGAAGCGATACATTTCCCTCTAGCTCTTCTGCCATCTTATCGAAGTCATGAGACAGCTCGCCTATTTCATCATTTGTCTCAATATTTGAACGATATGACAGATTACCGTCTGCAATCTCTCGTGTTGCCTTAGTGAGTCTTGATAAGTGTCGTACAAGAAATGTTGACATCAGCCACGAGATAACGCCCGAAGCAAAGAGAAGTATAATAAATGTATACACAAACATCTGGTGAAGTCTTTTTCGCATATTACTTACATAGCTGACATCACGGCATACGCATATGATATAAGTATCATCATCAATTACTATCTCAGAAGCGCCGATAATGAACTCCATACCAGAAAATTCATTATCATAACTTACATATATATCGCCCTTGCCCTTCATTTCTTTAGAAAGGCGGTCCATATTTACATCAATATTTGCAAGCTGTGAATTGCCATAGATAAGATTCTTTCCCTTATACAACAAAAAGACATCCGAAGATGTCTGATATGTCGCCAGTCTACGAAGAGTCTGGACAAGCTGCTCATCACCAGTTTCCTGACCACTCTCATAGGATATCTGGATTATGCTGGTAACCATCTGCACATTATCAACCGCTTCTTGCTCTTCTCTCGTAAGAGAGTCCAT
This sequence comes from uncultured Lachnospiraceae bacterium, assembly GCA_902760415.1. Taxonomy (GTDB): domain Bacteria; phylum Bacillota; class Clostridia; order Lachnospirales; family Lachnospiraceae; genus Eubacterium_Q. The sequence continues at coordinate 2,717 of CACWGK010000128.1, read as the reverse complement.
ATAAGAACGGTGAATCATGATGGTTGAACCAAGACTGAAAAGCATGGCAACAAGCAACGTAGTTAAAATTGTAATCTTTAATCTAAAACTCATATGTTACACATCTAAACGATAGCCAACCTTACTGACTGACTTAAGTTCCTTCTCAAGACCTGCCTTCTTACGAAGTCTCTGAACATGAAGATCTACTGTCTTACTTCCATACTCCAGTTCACCACCCCAGACCTTCTCATAGATATTTTCTCTATAGAGAGCCGTATTCGGTGTCCTAAGAAAGAGTAGCAACAGATCAAACTCCTTAGGAGTAAGTGGTATCTCTTTATCTCCACGTCTCGCAACCATAGAAGATGCATCTACATAGAGACCATTTAATTCAAATGTATCTTCTGTCTTCTTATATCTTCGAAGAACAACTTCAACTCTTGCAATAAGCTCTGCAACTTCGAAAGGCTTTACTATATAATCCTCTGCACCCATCTTGAGACCCTTAACTCTGTCATCAAGAGCATCCTTTGCAGTAAGGAATATCACTGGAATCCCCAGTGGTCTAATATACTCCATGAGTTCAAATCCATCAACCTCAGGAAGCATTATATCCAGAAGGATCAAGTCATATACTGTCTCATCAATCTTATCAAGAGCTTCATTTCCATCAAAGGCCTGATCACAAGTGTATCCAGCACCCTTAAGACTGATTCTTATAAGATTGGATATTGGTTTCTCGTCTTCAACTACGAGTATCTTAATCATGATAACCTCCATATAAAAAATGATGTACATTTCCTTCCGAAAACATACATCATTTTATCATCTATTCAACATCAACTCAAGAAAAGCTATATAAGCTTCTCAAGGAAAAATGCTATATATTACTGGATAGCTGCGAAGCCAGCCTTGATATCAGCTAAGATATCTTCAATATTCTCAAGACCAACTGATAGACGAATCATACCGCCCTCGATACCAGCTGCAACAAGCTGCTCGTCTGTAAGCTGTCTATGTGTCTCACTTGCTGGATGAAGTACGCAAGTTCTGATATCAGCTACATGAACCTCATTTGATGCAAGCTTAAGAGAATCCATAAACTTCATAGCCTTATCACGTCCGCCCTTGATAACAAATGAGATAACACCACAAGACTTTCCACCAAGATACTTCTTAGCAAGCTCATGATTCTTATCATCTTCAAGAGCTGGGAATGTAACTGACTCAACATATTCACTATTCTTAAGGAACTTAGCTACTTCAAGTGCATTTTCGAAGTGACGTTCCATACGTATAGGAAGTGTCTCAAGTCCAAGATTAAGCAGGAAAGCTGAATGAGCTGCTGGATAGCAACCAAAGTCTCTCATCAGCTGCATACGAGCCTTAAGGATGTATGCCATCTTACCATAATCTCTTACGTAGCATGTTCCGTGATAACTCTCATCTGGCTCAACAAGTTCAGGGAACTTGCCATTTGTCCAGTCAAACTTACCACTATCAACGATCATACCACCACCCTGTACTGCATGACCATCCATGTACTTTGTAGTTGAGTGAACAACTATATCAGCACCAAAATCAAATGGTTTACATAAAATAGGTGTTGCAAATGTATTATCAACAATAAGTGGAACACCCTGCTCATGAGCTATATTTGCAAATCTCTCAATATCAAATACTGTAAGTGAAGGATTAGCAAGAGTCTCACCAAATACACATTTTGTATTAGGCTTAAATGCAGCCTTAATCTCTTCATCTGACATTTCCTGATTAACGAAGATACACTCGATTCCAAGCTTCTTAAGTGTGTAAGCAAAGAGGTTGATTGTACCACCATAGATTTCAGATACAGATACAAAGCTATCTCCCGCCTGAGCTATATTTAAGATAGAAAGAAGTGATGCAGCCTGTCCTGATGTAGTTGCCATAGCTCCAACACCGCCCTCAAGCTGATTAACCTTCTCTTCAACTGCCATTACTGTTGGGTTAGCAAATCTTGAATAGATAAGAGCCTTTGTAGGATCATCAAATACATCAGCGATATCCTGTGTAGTATCGAATCTGTAAGTTGTACTCTGAACTATAGGTAAAACTCTAGGTTCAGTATTTCCTGGTGTGTAACCTGAATGCAGGCATTTTGTCTCGTCTTTCATAATATATCTCCTTATACATTTAATTCTTGATTATCATATATGAATATATGCAAAAAACAGTGATTATATTACCATAAACTTTGCATGATTATAATAAAAAACTATAACGAGGCATATATATTATACTTATAGCCTGTTATAGTTTTTGCCTATATCATTATAGTATTCTGTTTTTATTCAGCCTTAAATACGAGTTTTACAGTATTCTTCTCATTTGTAATCGTCATATTCCTGCCTTTTATAACTATTCTCATAGCCTGATCTGTATCATCAAAGGTAATTCTATACTTACCTTTTCCAGACTCAGTCATATATCCCTTGTGAGTCTTTCCATTAAGAGATATATCACAGTCATGTTCACCGATATACTTAAATGCGGGAGCCTTCTCTGCTTCTTCAGAAGTTAGATTTTCAGCCTTCGTAGTCTGACCATTAACCTTATACTCCACAAGATTCCAATCGGAGGATATAGGCTCAGGCGATACTGATGATACCATCAGTACTATAAATATGACTGACAAGATAAGTGCGCCAGTTGCCGCTCTTGCCCATCTACGTTCTAAATAACTACTCATATTT
>CACWGK010000127.1 GCA_902760415.1 uncultured Lachnospiraceae bacterium | reverse complement strand
GAGGCTGCTCCTCCGCCTGATGATGGCACTGTTACAGAATAGTTTATTAACCATCTGACTTTATATTTTATAAGGTCAGATGGTTTTTGTTTTAGAGGGATAGTCACTAAAGAGACTACACCCTCTATAATTTTACAAATAAGTCATCCTAAACGAGTTAGGAAAAACTAAATTTTTTAAAGGAGGGTTATCCCAATGATAATAGAGTATAATGAAACAAACATATTTGACCTTGTAAGAGTATTAAGAGTAATAATAAGACAGATACTTCTTTATGATGAGTATTTGGATACAAATGATAGATATATGACGAAGGTTGTAAGCAGCAAGAACCTAGTGTCGTATGAAAAGGGCTCAAAGTATTATAAGTTTAACTATACTGATCATACTGAAGTTATGGATTCTAGAACAGCTAAAAAACTACTTAGTTCAAGAGATATGATGGGCTTTGTTGATGTTAATAACAAAGATGTTATCAATATGATGTATTTTGAGTGTCGCAATGAAAATGGAGTTTTGATAGACCATCGTAAAGATGCGATTCATCTGTCAAGAAATGGACGTCATTCTCTTGAGAAATATTTAAATCTTTGGTAAAATACACGGAAGTAAATAATATAAAGGGGACTGAAACTATGATTAATAAACTTATTAAAGAGATTATAAAGAAGGATGCACCTATTGTTGTAGGTTTAGATCCAAAACTTGGATTTGTTCCTACTCATATTCTTGATAAATGGTATGGTGAATTATCATATTCACTTGAAGCTGTTGGTGAAGCTATTTATGAATATAATAAAGGAATTATTGATGCGACATATGATCTTATTCCTGCTGTAAAACCACAGATAGCAATGTATGAGCAGTTCGGTATTCCTGGAATGATAGCATTTAAAAAGACAGTTGACTATGCCAAGGAAAAAGGTCTTGTTGTTATTGGTGATATTAAGAGAGGAGACATAGGTTCCACATCTGAAGCTTATGCTCTTGGACATATAGGTACTGTTTCTGTAGGTGATAAGTCATTTAATCCATTTAATGAAGATATTGTTACAGTCAATCCTTATCTTGGAACAGATGGTGTTCAGCCATTTGTAGATGTATGTAAGGCAAATGATAAGGGTATCTTCGTACTTGTTAAAACATCAAATCCTTCTTCTGGTGAGTTTCAGGATAGAATCGTTGATTCAAAACCTCTTTATGAAATTGTTGCTGAGAAAGTAAATGAGTGGGGCGAAACTACTGTTGACTCAGAATATGGTTACAGTGATGTTGGTGCCGTTGTTGGTGCTACATATCCAGAGATGGGAGTTAAGCTTCGCGCATTATTACCAAAGTCATATATCCTTGTTCCAGGTTACGGTGCACAGGGAGGAAGCGGTAAAGATCTTAAAGGTTTCTTCAATAAGGACGGACTTGGAGCGATAGTCAATTCTTCTCGTGGTATTATTGCAGCATATAAAAATGAAAAGTATGCTAGTTTTGGTGATACAGGATATGCTGATGCATCAAGAGCTGCTGTAGAAGATATGCTTAAAGATATACGAGAAAACATTTAGTAACATGTAGATACGTTTAGGATGACTTATTATATATAAAAAAGTGTGGTAGATATGGATAAAATTAGAGCTGGAATTATAAAGCAGGATTGCTTACTGGATGATATATATTCTATGTGGATTAAATGTCCTCAGATAGCAGAAGTAGCTCATGGTGGTCAGTTTGTATCATTATATTCGAAGGATTCAGCAAGACTTCTTCCGAGACCTATTAGTATCTGTGAGGTTGATAAAAAAGCTGGGGCTATTAGATTAGTGTATAGGACAGTTGGTGCCGGAACAAAAGAGTTCAGTTTGATGAAAAAAGGTGATAGCATAGATGTGCTAGGACCTATAGGAAATGGATATGAGCTAAGTAGTTCTCATCCAATTCTCATGGGTGGTGGAATTGGTATTCCTCCTATGCTTCAGCTTGCTAAGGAATTATCTCAAAATGGTATTGCTAAGGAAAATATATCTGTTGTATTGGGATTCCGTGATGATACATTTCTACTAAATGAATTCAAGAAGATTGCTACTGTATATATATCTAGTGATACTGGAAATGTAGGTATAAAGGGAAATGTTATAGATGCAACTAAGGAATATGGAATAACTGGCGATGCAATCTATGCTTGTGGACCTAAGCCTATGCTTAGAGCTATCAAGGAATATGCTTATGAAAAGGATATTCCTGCATATATTTCTCTTGAAGAAAGAATGGCCTGTGGTATTGGTGCTTGTCTTGCGTGTGTTTGCAACACAATAGATAAGGATGAACATTCTCAGGTTAATAATGCGAGAATATGTGTTGATGGTCCGGTATTCAAAGCTGACGAGGTAGTGCTATGATGAATGATAATATACTCTCTGTAGATTTTTGTGGAATTAATATGAAGAATCCTGTTACTGTTGCATCTGGAACTTTTGGCTCCGGTATGGAATACAGTGATTTTGTCGATTTGTCAAAGCTTGGTGCCGTAACTACAAAAGGGGTTGCTATAACTCCATGGGAAGGTAATCCTACTCCTAGAGTAGCTGAAGTATATGGTGGTATGTTAAATGCCATAGGTCTTCAGAATCCTGGTCTTGATACATTTATAAATCGTGATCTTAAGTTCCTTGATACTAAGGATACAAAAGTTATAGTTAATGTATGTGGTCACAGTGAAGAAGAGTATGTTTCTTGTGTTGAGAGACTTGCGGAGTGTGATAATGTAGATCTTCTTGAGATTAATGTTTCTTGCCCAAATGTAAAAGAGGGTGGTATTGCATTTGGTACTGATCCTAAGTGTCTTAATAATATAACTAAGTTAATTAAAGCTAAGGCAAAGCAGCCTGTTATTATGAAACTTAGTCCAAATGTTACTGATATTTGTGAGATGGCAAGAGCTGCTGTTGATGGTGGTGCCGATGCGCTTTCGCTTATAAATACTCTTACTGGTATGAAGATAGATATATATAGAAGAACTTATGCTTTGGCTAATAGAACTGGTGGATTATCAGGTCCTGCTGTAAAACCAGTAGCTCTTCGTATGGTTAATCAGGTCGCATCTGCTGTTGATGTTCCGATTATTGGAATGGGCGGTATAGCTACTGCTGAGGATGCAATTGAGTTTATTATGGCTGGTGCTACCATGGTTTCAGTTGGTACAGCTAATTTCCATAATCCTACAGTTACTTTAGATATTATTGAAGGAATAGAAGAATTTATGACTTCACAGGGTATTAAATCTCTAGATGAGATTCGACACTGCGTAAGGTGGTAAATATGGCTATAAGAAAGAAAAAAGTTTACAAGTTCTCTGATGAAGTGATGGCAAAAGATGCCATAATTTCACTTATATTTGGAGGACTTGGACTTATATCTATAATATTTGTTTTTGTGATGGGCATTGTGTTAAAGGGTGCTGTTCCATTTGGAATAAGTGCTTTTCTTCTGGTTGCTGCCATAATGGGAGTTACGGGACTGCTTTTTGCTCTTTTTGCTCTTGCCGATTCTGATGGAGGAATACTCGGTAAGAGAATGGCGGTTATTGTATCATTAATAGATATCGTAATTCTGGCTGTATTATATATTGTATAACTTTCTAAGTGATGGAGGAATGAATGAGTATAGAGGAAAATGTATCTGTTGAGGGAATTGTAGAGGGTGATATTGATGAAAGATTCTGTCTTGTTAGAGATAGAATAAAAGAGATTCCAGATGAGCTTCTTGATGTGCGTGAAGAGAAGTATTCTTATCTGGATTTTTTTGTGGTTAAGTCACGATATATAAATATGATGCTTGATATATATGATGATCCTCAGTCATCTGATTATCTGAATAAAGAAATGAATTATAAAATGTATGAGGATATTATAGGTGATAATTATGCTACCTCATATAGTAATCCTGATTATGCTGAGAAAAAGCTTGTCGGAAACAACGGCGACACCATCGATCCGATCTTAAGCGACTGCGATTTCGTTGTGCTGACGCTCGCTCTCACCGATGAGACCCATCACATGTTCAACGCCGAGACCTTCAAGAAGATGAAGAGCGACGCCTTCCTGGTAAATATCGCCCGCGGCGGAATCGTAAACACGCAGGATCTGATCGATGCTCTGAACAGTCACGAGATCGGCGGCGCAGGGCTGGATGTCCTTGAGGAAGAGCCGCTCCCGTCTGACAACCCGCTCTGGAAGATGGACAATGTCTACATCACGCCGCATGTGACTCCGCAGGTTCCGAACCGCGCCGGCAGAAGTATTGAGATCATCCGTGAAAACGCGCGGCGCTTTGAGGCCGGCGAGCCGATGCTCAACACCTTAAAGGAAGCCGACCGCTTCGGCAGCAGCGATCAGAAAAGCGGATTCGCACGACTGACCAATTCCAATATGCCGGTCGAACAGATCCGGAAACTGCCGCTCGAGAAATACCTCGGCGTCAGAGGCTGGACCGATCCTTCCGAATGGAATTACGTAGATAAAAAATAATATAAAAAGGAAAATCGTATGGGTGAAAACGATCTGACTACTTCTGACATTGATTACCGTGTCGACCTTCTGACCGAACTGCTTCAGTGCAATGGGCGAATGTATATTTCGAAATACAATTCCGAAGAAACGCTGCTCGCCAGTAATTCACCCTCGATTTTCGACACGCTTCTGCGTTCCTCAGGGCTTCTCAATGAAGCCCTTCTTTTTTATGAAAAATCGCAGAAGCCGCTGGTCCTCACCAATGTGATCGGAATGATGTGGTCTGTCATCTATCACCGCAGCGATGAGGAACAGACACTTTTTCTGTATGTCATGGGTCCTGTCTTCTCGAGCGGTTTTTCCGAAAAATCTCTGATGAATTTCTATGCTTTCCGCGCAACAAAAGACAGCTGGAAGGTCAAGCTGATCGAATATCTGAAATCTGTCCCGACGCTTTCGGCCACGGACTTTTTCAAATACACCCTGATGCTGCACCGCTCGGTCAATAACGAATATCTGAAACCTTCCGATATTATCTTTTCCAATCTGAAAAAGGATGAAACAGCGGCTTCAGAAACCCGTGAAATAGATTATGCCGATTACTGGAACAAAGAAAATACCATCATCAATTTCGTCCGGACCGGCGATATCTATTACAAGAGCAAAATTCCTTCCGCATCCTTCAGTCTTCAGAATATTCATCCCGCTACAGAAAGGGATCTGGAACGAATCCGTCAGTACACGATCGCTTTCATCGGG
>CACWGK010000126.1 GCA_902760415.1 uncultured Lachnospiraceae bacterium | reverse complement strand
AGAGGTACGGCATCTGCTTGATGATGCCGTACTTTTTTGATATAATGATTATTTAGTTTAACACTTTAAAGTTATCAAGTAATAAATTAATAAACTATCTTGCATAGTACCGAAGTATTATATGTATATGGAGGCGGATATGATAGATAACGGAATAATGATGCAGGCTTTTGAGTGGCATATGAAGAGTGAACCAGCTCTATGGGCAACTCTTAAGAAGGATGCTGAGAAACTCAGCAAGGTTGGAGTTACATCTATGTGGCTTCCTCCTGCGTATAAGGGCGCTCGTGGCCTAGATGACACAGGTTATGGAGTGTACGACCTCTATGATCTGGGAGAATTTGACCAGAAGGGTTCCGTCAGAACAAAGTATGGAACAAAGAAGCAGTATCTTGACGCCATAGCCGAGCTCCAGAAGTATGGGATAAATGTATACGCTGATATCGTACTTAATCATAAGATAGGCGCTGATGAAGTAGAAGAAGTCAGTGCCAGCGAGTTCAATGAAGTAAATAGATATCAGATGGTTGGAGAATCTAAGACCATCGGTGCCTGGACTAAGTTCACATTTCCAGGCCGTAAGAATAAATATTCGGATTTCAAATGGAACTGGACTCATTTCGATGGAATAGACTGGGATCAGGATCATTTGAAGAGAGCACTCTTCAAGTTTGATGGAAAAGAGTGGAATGATGGAGTAGACGATCAGTTTGAAAACTTTGATTATCTTATCGGTGCTGATATCGACTTCGATAATAGAGAAGTATATGAGGAACTTGTAAGATGGGCTACCTGGTATGTAGATATCACAGGAGTGGATGGATTTAGACTTGATGCGGTGAAGCATATTCCTGCTTCTTTCTACAGAGACTTCCTCTATACAGTCAGAGAGAAGACAGAGAAGGAACTCTTTGCAGTTGGTGAATATTGGAATGGTGACGTGACGAAGCTCGTGAATTATCTGGATGAGATTCATTCAGAGGCATCCCTTTTCGATGTTCCACTTCATTATAATCTGTATCATGCTTCTAAGGCGGGCGGAGCCTATGACCTTAGAACAATCCTAGATAAAACATTAATGAATACAAATCCTATGAAGGCAGTAACTTTCGTAGATAATCATGATACACAGCCTGGACAGATGCTTGAGAGCTTCGTAGAGGATTGGTTCAAACCTATGGCCTACGCTCTCATTCTTCTTAGAAGAGAGGGATATCCATGTGTATTCTATGGAGATTATAAGGGCATTCCACATAGCAAGGTTAAGTCTAAGAAACAGTTGCTTGATAAGCTAATGAAGCTCCGCAAGGAGAAAGCATACGGCGAGCAGCATGATTACTTCGATCATCCTAACTGCATAGGTTGGACCAGAGAAGGCGACGCAGAACATAAGGATTCAGGTCTTGCGGTTGTTATCTCGGATGGCGAGGGCGGAACCAAGAGAATGTATGTTGGTAAGCATTTTGCTGGCGCACACTTCTCAGATGTTATGGGAAATGCTAAGTATAACATTAAGATAGATGAATATGGCTGTGGTAACTTCTATGTTAATAGAGATGCCGTAGCAGTATGGGTTCATAAAGAACCTGCTAGTAGAAAGGGTTAGAGTATGGGCAAAACCGTAAAAACAGAGGCAGTTGATGATCTATTTGATGCGATCATGACTCTTGAAGGCCGCGAAGAGTTCTATAGCTTCTTCGAGGATATCTGCACGACAAATGAGATACTTTCAATCGCGGAGCGTTTTGAGGTAGCGAAACTGCTTTATCAGAACAATACTTATATTGAGATAGCTAAGAAGACTGGTGCGTCCACTGCGACCATCAGTAGAGTTAACCGTTTCCTTAACAGCGGAAATGGAAGCTGCGACTTTATATTTGAAAGAATGGGAATAGAAAAGAAAAAGGGGTGATTGAATAAGTGGACCCGAGTGATTATTTGGCCTTATGTTTACTTGTTGTATTACTTGTATTATCAGGCTTTTTCTCGTCTGCTGAGACAGCGCTCACAACCGTGAGTGTAAACAAATTAAAGACCGTAATTGACGAAGGTGGAAGAAAGGGGAAGAAAGCTGCTCTTGTTCTAAAGATGAGAGAGAATTCTTCAAAGCTTCTTTCGACGATCCTGATAGGAAACAATGTGGTAAATATATCGGCATCTGCACTGGCAACTGTGCTCAGTACGAAGCTTTTCGGCAGCCGATTTGTAGGACTTGCAACTGGTATTCTTACACTGCTCGTGCTGGTATTTGGTGAGGTAGTGCCTAAGACACTGGCCTCTTTTAATAACCTATCGATGTCGCTTACATTTTCCAGACCCATCTATATCCTTATGGTAGTACTGACTCCGGCAATCTGGGTGTTAAATGTAATCTGCCGAGGAATCTTCTTTATATTAAGAGTTGATCCGGACAAGAATCCAGACCAGATGACTGAGAGCGAACTGCTCAAGATTGTTGATGTGAGCAGCGAGGAGGGTGTAATTGAAACCTCAGAGAAGGAAATGATTAATAACGTGGTGGACTTTGGTGACGCTGTGGCAAAGGATATAATGATACCTCGTGCCGACATGATCTGTGTCGATGTTAACAGCACCTATGACGAAATCATGGAACTGGTCGCTGAAGAAAACTATTCGAGATTTCCTGTATATGAGGAATCCCGAGACCACATTATCGGTATACTGAATATCAAGGATTTAGTCATATCCAATATTCAGAATAAAAATGTAATAGTTCGCGATATCATGCGCGAAGCAGCTTATGTCTATGAATATCAGCGTACAGCTCAGATATTCGCGGATATGAAGGGCTTATCTGTAACTATGTGTATCGTACTGGATGAATACGGTATCTCGGCTGGTCTTATCACTATGGAGGACCTTGTTGAAGAGATAGTCGGTGAGATTCGAGATGAGTACGATGACTACGAAGATGAGATGATTAAAGAACTGGGAGATGGCCATTTTGCGATAGATGGTTCTGTGAAGCTGGATGATATAAATGATGCAATAGGCACAGAACTAGGTAGCGAGAATTACGATTCTCTAGGCGGTCTTATGATAGAAATGCTGGACAGACTTCCTGAAGAGGGCGAAGAAGTTACCGTCGGAGACGTGAAGCTTAAATGCACTCGTATAGAAAAGAACAGAGTAGAAAGAGTTGAACTGTTTGGAGAAGGCTATGGAAAGAAAAAACCAGGAAAAGAAGATGGATCCGAAGATAGAACGGGAGAAGGAGCAGGAACTGAAGAAAGAGATTCGTGATAAACTGATGCTAGACTTTATCGTTCCAGAAGATATTCCAAATGAGGAAATGTTCATGGAACAGGTTACCACATTTATGGAGAAGCATCTCAAGGCCAACCTTCGTAACGAAGAGGAGAAGACCCTCACCAAGGCTATGATCAACAACTACACGAAGAACAAGCTTATGCCTCCACCAGTTAAGAAGAGATATTCACGCGAACATCTGATATTCCTCATTTATATATATTATATGAAAAATGTAATGAGTATCAGTGATATACAGAAGATGATGGAGCCCCTGATGTCAGACGATATGACAGACGAGAAGCTCTACGAGATATATAAGAAGACCTTCGAAATGGAGAAGGCCGAGTATTTCAACATCGAAGACAGCGTTATCGAGGCGTCACGAATTACTGAGAAGCGACTTCCGAAGTCAGAAGATGAGCGACTCAACAAGATGCTTTACATCTTTATGCTGGGATATGACGTCTACAGCAAGAAGCGACTTATAGAGAAACTGATTGACGAATTAGATTAGGTCATTATAATATATGACCTAGTGCGCCGAAAGGCATAAGAAGGAGAAATATAATGATAAGTGCAAACAACATATCACTAAGATTTGGTAAGAAGGCACTGTTTGAGGATGTAAATATTACCTTTTCCCCAGGTAATTGCTACGGACTTATAGGTGCAAATGGAGCTGGAAAGTCTACATTTCTTAAGATTCTTTCTGGAGAACTTGAATCTACTACTGGAGATGTAACTATGGATCCGGGCGAGAGACTCTCAGTACTTGAGCAGGATCACTTCAAGTATGATGAATACTCAGTAATCGATACTGTTATCATGGGTAACAAGAGACTCTACGATATAATGAAGGAAAAAGATGCCATTTATGCAAAGGAAGACTTCACAGATGCAGACGGCGAGAGAGCTGCCGAGCTTGAGTCAGAGTTTGCTGAGATGGACGGATGGAACGCTGAGGTAGATGCTGCAACACTCCTCAACGGACTTGGAATAGATACAGATTACCATTACATGATCATGGGCGACCTTGAAGACAGCATTAAGGTCAAGGTTCTTCTTGCAAAGGCGCTCTTTGGTAACCCAGACGTATTACTTCTCGATGAGCCTACAAACCACCTTGATATGGACGCTATACTTTGGCTCGAGGAGTTCCTGATAAACTTTGAGAACACTGTAATCGTTGTCAGCCACGACAGATACTTCCTCAACAAGGTCTGCACACATACAGCCGACCTCGACTATGGAAAGATTCAGATCTATGCTGGTAACTACGACTTCTGGTATGAATCCAGTCAGCTGATGATCCGTCAGATGAAGGAAGCAAACAAGAAGAAGGAAGAACAGATTAAGGAACTTAAAGAGTTCATCGCTCGTTTCTCTGCAAATGCTTCAAAGTCTAAGCAGGCTACATCTCGTAAGAAGGCCCTGGAGAAGATCGAACTTGAGGAAATCAAGCCATCAAGCCGTAAGTACCCATTTATCGACTTCAGACCTAATCGTGAGATTGGAAATGAGGTCTTAACAGTTCAGCATCTTTCTAAGACCGTTGACGGCGTTAAAATTCTCGACGATATAACATTTACAGTTGGTAGAGAAGATAAGATAGCATTTGTAGGTCCTAAGACACAGGCTACAACAATGCTGTTCAAGATACTTGCTGGCGAAGAAGAGCCAGATGAGGGCGAGTACAAATGGGGTGTTACAACATCTCAGGGTTACTTCCCTAAGGATAACACTAAGGAGTTCGATAACGATCTTGTAATCGTAGACTGGCTTACACAGTTCTCTGAGGAGAAGGATGCTACATACGTACGTGGATTCCTCGGAAGAATGCTGTTCCGTGGTGAGGATGGAATCAAGAAGGTTAAGGTCCTCTCCGGAGGCGAGAAGGTTAGATGTCTTCTCTCCAAGCTTATGATCATGGGAACAAATGTACTGATCCTCGATGAGCCTACAAACCACCTGGATATGGAGGCTATCACATCACTCAACAACGGACTTATCAAGTTCCCTGGAGTAGTACTCTTTGCATGTCAGGATCATCAGTTCATCCAGACTACAGCAAATCGTATCATGGAGCTTACAGATACAGGTCTCAT
>CACWGK010000125.1 GCA_902760415.1 uncultured Lachnospiraceae bacterium | reverse complement strand
CACTATAGATGCTGACAACCGTATGACGAAGAATACTCTTTGTGAGATTTATGCTTTGCTAAGAAGTGGAAAATATATCGGAGGTGGTGCACCTATCCGTTTTGAGAGATATTCATTTCCTCTATGGTGTAATGATATTCTGTGTAGAGTTGCATTTGGAGTTACGGGACTATATTGTGGAATATTCTGGACGGAAAAAGGAACATTTGATGCAATTGGAGGTTTTGTGGATAAGAGGGCAATGGAGGACGTGGCCACAGCAAAGTTATTGAAAAAATATGGAAAAAAGAAAGGGAAGAAATATACAACTCTTCGACGGAACTATCTTATTAATTCTACCAGGAAGTACGATAATCTGGGTGACTGGTTATATCTTAAGCTAATGATCAAGAATGCTGGAACGCTTCTCAAGGCAGTTATGGGAGACAAAACCGGAATGGATAAAATGCTGGATGAAATGTTTTATGAATATAATGGGTAATTATAGACTTCAACTCTTCTTAAAGTGGTAAATAAACCGAGATTAAGAAGAGTTGAAGAATGTTTTTGCCTTGATTTAAGAGTTTTATTGGTGTAAACTCTTCTTAAAGTAGCGAAAAAATCGAGATTAAGAAGAGTTGAAACATATTTTTCCTTCTTTGATTAAATATGCTTGACCCGGCCGTTTGGGCCGGGTTTATTATTTCTCTGATAAAACTTTAGGAGGAATAAAAATGAAGGATTTAAGTCTTATGACCTGGAAGGAAATCAAGGAAGTTGATAAAGACAGAAGCATAGTTTTTGCTGTTATGGCACCCATCGAAGAGCATGGCTGGCATCTGCCTTTAGCTACTGACATGGTTGAAGGAGAGTTCTGGAGCAGAAATGCAGCTGAAACGCTTGAAAGAGCAATAGATGTGGATTGTTATTATCTACCCACATTTCCGATAGCGGCTGCTTCAGTAAATGAATTCTATGGTTCATTTCACTTCAGTATGCGGACAACATATGAAGTGGCTTATGGAATAATAGATAGTCTATGCTGTATGGGATTTAAGCATGTTATAATGATTGCATCTCATGCAGATCCACAGCATCAGATTGCAGTTGAGAAGGCTGTAAGAAGAATAAATAGAAAGTACGGTATATCAGCCCTTGCTCCAATGGGGCAGATATTTATGGGAGTCGGAACTAAGCCTTCTGAGAAACTTGAAACCTTTGAGAAAGAATATCCAGATGATTTTCACGCGGGATGGATAGAGACATCAAGTCTGCTAGCGATAGATGAAGGTTATGTTAGAGAGGGATATAAGGATTTACCAGATTCGAAAATATCAGATAAGAATATGATATCGCAGAAGAAACAGCTGAAGGCTATGGGAAAGTATGGATATCTTGGGTGTCCGAGAGTTTCTTCGAAAGAGTTGGGAAAAGAGTTAAATGATAACTGTGTTGATTCGATTGTAGATGCGGTAACTAGGTTTTATAAAAGAGATGGATATCAGAAGTATTCAGATTATTTTCTATATAAGATACTTCCGCTGCATTTGGGGTTTTTTGGAAAAGTTAGAAGAAAGAAGGTGACGGGATAATGTATACCAGTGGACAATTTGCAATGATTGGAAATATAGGAAGAAAAGCTCTTCGCTTATATCGTGAAGAGGGGCTTCTGGTTCCTGCTATGCAAAGTGAGGAGAACGGATATTACTATTATGATGAATCACAGCTTTCGAAACTTGCGACAATAAAACGCCTAAGAAGTATAGGGATTTCTTTATTTGAGATTAAACAGATTCTAAGTGGAGAAGTATCTGAGGAAGAGATTCTTTCGAGCAAGATTAAAGAAACTGATGACCTGCTAAGAGATATGAAGAAAATGGTCTCAGATAAGAAAATAGATGGAGAAAAAGAAGAAACAGATAACCTTCTGATAGAACCAGATATCAGACCTTTTGAAAAATGTGTCTGTTTATATGTTGATGAAAATGTTGAACTTGAGAAACTTGGAATATCTGTTGGAAAGCTATACGAAGTGGCGGCTCGTAAAGGTGTCGAAGCGGCAGGAAGTCATTTTGTAAGATATGATGGATTAAAGGATGATGCAAGGTTTGCTATGAAAACCTGTCTTCCGGTTAAAGATTATAGTGGTGAGGATACCATAGAACTATTTGAAGAAAGCTGTCTTCATATAAACTTTCAAGGTGGGTTCTCGAAAGTATCTGATGCGCATAAGATAATGCGCCAGTATGCAGAAGAACATTTAATAGAACTTTCGGACCGAGTATACGAAGTATATAATCAAGATATGTCGGTTGATCTATATTATGTTATATAGGTGTATATACTATATATTTTTTTTGAGAAGATAACTACTCCGATAAATGAGAGAAGCTGTGCAATCATTACGCGAACGATCATCATTTCATCTGTTCCGCTTTCTGTAGTTATATGAAGCAAATTTGTGGCGATACAGTTATTGAAGAAATGGTCGGCCATTCCTGCATATAAGCTGCCGGTCATTCTATACAGAAGCCCCCACTTTATACCCATCATTCCTGCAAGGATGATATATCCAACACCGAGTCCGATAAATGCACCGATACCGATATCGCCGTCGAGCAAATTGTGAAGAGGTGTTACTATATGCCATACTCCGAAGAGGAGTGCCTGGAAAAGGAGTGCAAACTTTGGAGAATGATTGGTAGCAATCAGTTTATTAAAAAGTCCTCTGAAAGTTCCTTCTTCCATGATTACATTTATTATATTGAAGAAGATACACATAAGGATAAAACCGATTCCGGTATGGATTTCTGCATCTCCAGTAAGCGAGAACCCCGTAGTAAAGATACCGAAACTAACATTGTGTCCCTGGCTCTTCAGAATGATAACTTCTACGCTATAAGCAATTGAAAATGAAACCAAAGCGAGAAGAAGACCAAGGCTGATGCTCTTTAAGCCGTAGCCTGTAATGAGCCCCTTCTTAAATCCTATATCTTCGCCTTTCCAGTTGATAAGCTTTAGGATAACTACTATCATGATTATTCCGAATACTTTGTTGATGAAGTTTTCACCAAGTACAGTTTCATCCATTCGAAGGAAGATGGCCTCAAACCCGTGAACAAGAATTAATACTGCAAATATAATAAGGCAAGATTTAACTGTGTTATTTTTGATTCTTTCTGACATTTCTTTTAATCCCCTAAGTAATTTCTTGTGTGATTCTTTAGCAGATAATCAGTGTATTACCTGTGTCTGAGGATATATTACAGTATTACAAAGAATAGTTCTTTATATGATTCTTCTGTATTTCTAAAATGATTCTTAAATGTCAATAATCATGGTCTTCATACCCACAAAAAAGTGGGTAATGTTCAATTCCTAGAAACTGCGATATTCTTCCGTTAATAATAGAAGAATTTGTAAGTCATTTGCAGGAGGAGAATCAAGGTGAAAAAGGAGATTATTACTGAGAATAATAATAAGCGAATAAAAGAAGCGTTACTACTGATTGATATCCAGGATATTTATTTCACGCCAGGTCCTATGCTTCTACATAAACCAAGGTGTGCGGCAAAAAATGCTGCGCGGGTTTTGGAGAAGTTCAGAGCAGAGGATAAAACGGTAATCCATGTCCAGCATAACTTCAAGGTTCTATCGGGAATACATAGTCTTGTAAACCGAAAGAAGGAGAGAAGATAGTTCATAAAGAATATCCCAGTTCATTTCTCGGAACTGATCTTCGTAAGTATTTGTTGGAGAACGAGATAACAGACATAGTGGTTGCCGGGATGATGTCCCACATGTGTGTAGATACAACAGTTAGAGCTTGTCAGGACTATGGATATAATGTTACTTTAATAGATGATGCTTGTACTACTATGTCGCTTAAACATGATGGGAAAAAGATAGATGCAGAGACGGTACATGCTGTATATATGGCATCACTTGCTGATGGCTTCGCAAATGTAATTAAAACGGAGAAATATCTATGAAGATAAGGGATGACTATACCTGTCCGCTTGAAATAGTTCATGACATTATAAAAGGTAAATGGAAAACAATAATCTTATATCAGATGAAGGACGGCCCAAAGGGACTTGCTGAACTAGAGCGGGAGATAGAAGGCATTACTCAGAAGATGCTTCTTGAACAGCTGAAGGAACTTATTGAATTCGGTCTAGTGGAAAAAAAGTCCTTCGACGGATATCCCCTTCGTGTCGAGTATTCGATAACCGAGAGGCGTGGACGTAAGATGATTGAGGCCATAGATATCATGCAGATGGTAGGTGTTGATTATATGATCGAAAATGGAATGACTGATGCACTTATTAATAAGGGGATACTGTCTGAAAATGAATTATGCAGGCTAGTGAAGGAAGCGGCTGAAGGAAATGATCCGTTGGTAGATAAGAAGGGGGAATAGACGGAAATGCCAGATAAGAAAGCATTTATAATTATTGATCTTCAGAAAGATTATCTGTGGGACAAGAGAAAAGATATGTTCACTTATGACACAGAAAAGCTTGTGGGAAATGTAAATAGGGCCATAGCTTCTTATAAGGAAAAAGGCTACGATATCATTTACATCAAACACATTTTGCCTAAGGTGATGTGGGGAGTTGGCTTTTCGATTAGGGGAACTGAAGGAGCAGAACTTTACGAAGGACTGGATATAGTTTCCAACCTATGCTTTGAGAAGAACCGTTCAGACTCCTACACTTCAAAAACCTTTAGAGAGCATATGGAAAAGACAGGATATAGTGAGGTTGTCCTTTCAGGACTTGATGAATGTGGCTGTGTGGGAGCTACCGCAAAGGGAGCAGTAAAGACAGGAATCAAGGTGAAAATGCTGGGAGAATGTATCGGTAGCAGATTTCCAGAGGGGAAAGTCCAGAACATGAGACAGCAGTTAACAGCATTAGGAGTAGAATACTTATGAGAATGCTGAATATAACAGTTGCGATTATATATTAGATATAAAATGTGTTGACAGATTAAAAATCGGATAGTATTCTAAGAACATCTTTTTTCAACATCTATTTTATTCAAGGAGTTATATTACATGCGTAGATCAGTTCTCGCAACTTCACATGTGTGGATGAGATCATCTCTAGTCAGACTAGTGAATGGTTTTAATTTGATATGTGAAAGTTCGGGAATTAGAGAAGTGTAGTATATTATAGATTTATATTATATTTGTATTTCAAACCACCTATCTAATTCGGATAGGTGGTTTTTATTATATTTTTTGAGTATAAAGGAGGAATGACAGATGGAAGTGAATTACAGTATTACAGATTCAGTAACCCCGGAGGAATATATGAAGCTACGCGAAGCTGTGGGCTGGGGACTGTTTCCGCTCGAAGAAGCGGAGGCTGGATTAAGTAACTCCTATATATGGTGCTTGCGTGATAATGAAGCATCGGGACGTCCTATAGGAATCGGACGAGTCATCTGGGACCATGGCTATGTAATGTATATAGCGGATATCATCGTCATTCCAGAGTATCAGGGAAATGGGCT
>CACWGK010000124.1 GCA_902760415.1 uncultured Lachnospiraceae bacterium | reverse complement strand
AGGGAATGCTTTCTCAAGCTTATTCATACAGATAATAGCAGCATCATCGCCCCCCTCTGCAATATCCATAAGAGCCTTATAAAGCTCTGTAATCTGAGGTGTACGATACTTAACCTTATCGACAATCTTGTCAACCGCAGGCTCATAAGCCATAGCAGCATTCTTCATATAAAGATTAATAATCTCTTCTTCTGTCTCACCCTTAGATTCTTTATACTCAATAACCTTGAATAGATTGACCTTATCAAACTCATCAAAGTTACTATCAAAAGCTTTCTCAAAATACTTAAGTGACTTCTTCTCACCCTGGAAATCTGGAAGAAGTTCCTGTCTCTCATATATCTTACCAAGCTCATAAGCAGCCTGTGTACTTCCAAGACCAAGAGCCTCAAGAAAAGCCTTCTCAATCTCATAATCATTAGAAATGTAGAACACCTGGCTCTGCTTCATAAGAGCAACCTTAAGTGCTGTTGCAGCGGAACCAGCCTTAACAGCTCTCTCCCACTTATCTATAGCACTCTGAAGATTCTCACCATGAAGCTCCTTGATATCATTTATATAAGCATCAGCTTCAGAGATACCATTTTCCTGAGCCTTCTGGAAAAACTTAAGAGCCTTCTCACCATCTCTTCCTGTAGGAAGAAGTCCATAATAGTAGAATCTTCCAAGGTAGAATGGAACTCTCTTATGTCCAAGTCTATTAGCATCCTCATACCACTTAAGAGCCTTGCCATAATCCTTACGTTCCTGATCGTAGATATTACCAATAAGGAATGCAAGATCTGGATCCTTAGTAGCCTCGAAAAGCTGCTGAGCATAACTAATTGTTTTATCAATATCACGATAAGGTGAATCCTTATCATAGTAAAGATCTATCAGAAGATATGAAGCCTTAATTGAACCAAGCTTAAGTGCCTGCTTGGCATTTGTCATGGCGCCTTCATAATCCTCAAGATAATAGCAATATACAGCTTCGCTATAATACTGATTATCCTTGCGGTTAAGACTTTGATCACTAACTCGAGTTGGATTAACGAATGCAAATGAGTTAGCTGTCTCAAAGATTATCTCCTCATACTGTTCAATAATCTCCATAGTAGCACAGACAAATCTCATACACGCAAGTCTACGTCCCTGATAGAATGCAAATGTAACAATACCTTTGTTCATCTCTTTATGATAGAAGGTTGTACATATACCATCAGCGTACTCTGTAATATATGACTTAAGCTGAAGTTCTTCATCAAAAGCATCATTACAGTATCTTAGATAATTCTCAAGAGTCTTCTTAGACTCTCTAGGAATGCTGTCGTAGCTTACATACATTTCAAAGTCTTTATATGTAAGATTTGGAGCATAATACTCCTCGTCTGTTTCTTCATTTATAGTTTTAACCCAGTCTTTTGGAAGCTTATGAATATATCCATCAACCTGATTATGAACATAAGTATACTGATACTGAAGAAGGGAAGGATCAATAACCTTATATCTAGGCTCCTTACCTTTTTCCTTACGCTTTTCAGATATCTCTGTATAGAGCTTATCCTTCTCTTCAAACTCAAGAGAATCTGTATGCTGACTAGCATACTCAACTCGGTCATATGCCTTCATAGCATTTTCATCACCGAGATCTGATAACTGCTTATACCAAGCCATAGCTCTTTCGAGATCTACAGGAACAACAAACTCACTCTTATTGCCGTATTCATCTACCTTACAAAGACCATTTTCATAGATTGAACCAAGGTTCATATATGCCGACTTTACACCAGCATTTGCAGCTTTTTCGAATAAGCTTATTGCTTTAGAAAAGTTTTGAGATTCAAGATACATCTTAGCAGCTTTATAAACTATCTCAGAATCATTTGACAGATTGGCATGTTTTTCAAGATATACTGCAGCCTTACCAAGATCCTTCTCAGTACTTGAATTACTATATACGCCCTTTTCAAAAAATTCACTCAAAACCTTAAGAGCGTCTAATCCGAGCTGCTTATAACTCTGTTCATTTATACCAATATCAGCTATTCCTTCGAGAATCTCAACAGCATCGATACCATTTGCATTCTCGAAAAGATTCATTGCTTTATCATACTGAAGTTCAACAGTACTTTTATTGGATTTCTTACCGCCTGTAAGAGATGCAACTTTATCTTTTAGGTTGCTAAAAAAACCCATTTTCTAATCCTCCGCGCATAATATGAAAATACCCACTTAACTGTCACATTATATCATATATGTGTGGTTTTATCAAATCATAGTTACTCTGATTTGCACTCCGGATTCATATAATTTATTATTGCATTAATGGCTTCAATTTCGTCTGATCCCTCAGCCTCAATTTCAATCTCTTCATTATTACAAAGACCAAGACTCATCATACCCATAATGCTCTTAGCATTGATACGTTTTGTACCAGACACAAGATATATTGAGCTTTCAAACTGACTTGCTGTCTGAACGATTTCTGCTACTGGACGAGCCTCATCAAACTGTGGAATGTTTACAGTGAACTTTTTGTTTGCCATAACTTCTTCTCCTTAAAAGTAAATAATAAGTGAATAAATATACTTAACCTCTTAGTTTATCTGCCACCTCACTTAACCTTCTGAGTCGGTGACTGACCCCAGATTTACCAAGTGGCGGATTAAACTCATATCCTAGTTCTTTTAGAGAATAATAGGGGTACTCTAAACGAACCCTCGCCATCTCTTCAAGTGCTTCAGGAAGACTATCCAATCCGGCTGTATCTCTTATATATTCTATATCCTCAAGTTGTTTCTTTGAGGATTTAGCTATCTTAGCCATATTAGCCGCATCGCAATTAACTTCGCGGTTAACATCATTTCGTATTCCCTTAAGAATGCGAATATTTTCAAATTCCATAAGGGAGCAGGACGCACCCATAAGTCCAAGAACTTCAGATATCGTATCCCCATCTTTGATATATACAATATATCTATCGCGATGAGTAACTATACTAGACTTAAGTTCTCTAAGAGACAGAATATCACTTAGTCGCTCTGCTTCATCTTCTGATAATGAAGCTATCTCCATTTGATATGCTTTCTCAGGACTTCCAACAGAACCGCCAGCCATAAATGCGCCTTTTAAATATGACCTTTTACAGCATTCTCGTTCTGTAATAACCTTTGCCACCTTTACTCTTGTATCATCAGCTCTAAGTTTGAGCTTGGCAAAGATTCTATCTTTCTCTTCAGTATCTACAACAAGTAGTTTTCTATGATGATTCTTTTCATTTTGAGCTATCAAATGATCCCTCGGAATACCCGAACACATGCTCACAAGCTTTGCTATATATTCTTCAGTATCATCACTATCCACTCTTATAGCAAGAGCAGTCTTGCCATCTACTTCTTCAAGACGGCCATTTATCGAAACAAATCCAGCAAGAAGCGCAAGCCTGCAATGTATACTCTTAGGCATATGACTTCTTTGTTCTGTCTTTAGATCTGTACTAAATGACATTACAGTTCACCCTTAACATATGAATCATTAATGATATCTCTATGAAATACTCTGAAAGAATACGGTAAACCTGCAAGTCTTTCATATAATTCATTTGCAACTGTAACCGATCTATGACGACCACCCGTACAACCAATAGCTATAACGAGCTGGTGTCTATCTTCCTTCTCAGTATTCTCTTTAACTAGAAATGTCATCATTTTTTCAAGCATATCTAAGAAATCTTTACTCTCCTTAGAACCCATAACGTAATCACGTATTTCTTTATCATTTCCAGTCTTACGCCTTAAATCCTCTTCATAATATGGATTAGGCATAAATCTTACATCAAATACATAGTCGGCATCCTGAGGAATACCAAACTTATAGCCAAAGGACATTATAGTAACAATCATGTTATTATAGTCCTTATCTTTCGCAAATATCTTAAGAGTTTCAGACTTCAGTTCTCTTGTAAGAAGGTTTGATGTATTTATGGTATAATCAGCCATCTTGCCAAGAAACTCAATTCTGGAACGTTCTTCTTCTATTCCATCAGTAAGCTTACCACCTTTTGCGAGTGGGTGCTCACGTCTAGTTTCCTTATATCTCTTAACAAGAACCTTTGTAGATGCATCAAGATATAATATCTCAAAATTGAACTTGTTTTCACGCATGTTATTAAGAATGCTTTTTAGATCATATAGACCTTCACCGCTTCTTATATCTATTCCAACAGCAACCTTATCATTATTAAACTCATTATCACTTGTAAGCTCAACAAACTTAGAAATAAGAGCAACAGGCAGATTATCTACACAGAAATACCCTGTATCTTCTAAGGCTTTTAGAACTGTAGATTTTCCGGCACCGCTCATTCCGGTTACTATAACAAAACGCAATTTTGTTTACCCCTTAAATTATATTATTCAAAATCCCCAATCAACCTAACTTCAGGTTCAAGCATAACGCCTTGCTTCTCATACACAATACTTTGAACCTTTTTTATCAGTTCATATATTTCAGTAGCAGTAGCATTATCATAATTAATTATAAAACCGCAATGCTTTGTACTAACCATAGCACCGCCGACTCTTTCACCAGAAAGTCCGCTATCCATAATTAATTTACCAGCGAAATATCCCTCAGGCCTTTTAAATGTCGAACCAGCACTAGGATATTCAAGCGGCTGTTTATCTCGTCTTCGACCATTTAAATCATCCATAAGACTTAAGATTTCAGACTTATCTTTACGAACCAGCTTAATTCTCATTCTAAGTACTATCATATCCTCATCCATAGCTATGCTATGTCTATAGGAAAAGTTCATATCACCAGAAGAAACGGTAATTTCTTCGCCATTTTTTAAAAGGTCAACGCTGGTAACTATATCTTTCATCTCACCACCATAGGCACCAGCATTCATAAATATTGCACCACCTACAGTTCCAGGAATACCAGAAGCAAACTCCGCACCACCTAGTCCATTTTCATAGGCAACTCTAGAAACCTTTGAAAGAAGTGCAGCTGCTCCAGCGGTTATCACATCATCTTCAACAGTTATGATATTAAAATCATCACATAACATAACAACAGGATCCTCGATTCCTTTATCAGAAACAAGGATGTTGCTGCCATTCCCAAGAATATATGGTTTTTGATTTAGAGAATGAATGATGGAAAGCACTTCTTTAAGTCCCTGAACATTCGAAACAAGATATAACTGTTTCGCATTTCCACCAGCTTTAAACGTGCAATAATCGGCCATGCAAACGTTTTCTAACAATTTATAATCTGACATTTTATTATCCGTAATATATATCAATTATTTAGATATATATCTTTAAATCAAGAAAATATATCTAAAAACTAACAATCAGGTCAACATAAAAGACTCTACAACGTATAATACTACATTATAGAGTCTTTTTTTTCAATTCGTAAAAATAGTTAAAAAAATGTTATATAACTATATTTATATGTTCATTTATACTATAAGAGTATAGAAGCCGCTGCACCGAATATACCAGCATCATTTCCAA
>CACWGK010000123.1 GCA_902760415.1 uncultured Lachnospiraceae bacterium | reverse complement strand
AATATTCATCCTGGTATTAATCCTATAAGTGGAAATGGTTGTGATCTTCAGCCAGGTCTACCTATGTATGGTGTTGTAAGAATTAAGGGTGATACTTTATGTTACGACGCTTATACATATAATGAAAAGTCTAATTCAAGTGTTCTGTATGATACATTTGCCATAGATAAGAGTTCAGGTGATTCTGGAGCTGGTGTTACCCCTGGTGGAGGTTCGAGTGTTGGTGGAACCGAAGGTGGTGGAAATGCGGCGTCTGGAGGCGGAACTGAAGGAAGTGGAAGTGCAGCGTCTGGTAGTGGAAATGCAGGAAATGGAAGTGCTGCGACTGGAAGCAGTAATACTGGCGCAGGTGCTGATCAGGGATCAGCTGGCACAGATACGCCTGCTCATCCTTCTAATGAATGGATAGAAGGTAAGTGGTACAACGAGAATGGTGTATGTGATTATGAAGGAACCCTTTCCTGGAAATGTAACTCTACCGGTTGGTGGGTAGAAGATACTGCAGGATGGTATCCAGTTTCACAGTGGCAGAAGATTGACGGAAAGTGGTACTACTTCCTGGATTCTGGATATATGGATTACAGTGAATATCGTGAAGGGTGCTGGCTTGGCTCAGATGGTGCCTGGGTAGAGGGTTATTCAGGTGGTCACTGGTGCGCTAACTCAGTTGGCTGGTGGTATGAGGATGATTCAAACTGGTATCCTTCGTCTCAGTGGCTCTGGATTGATGGCTCATGTTACTACTTTAAGTCAAGTGGTTACATAGCTACAAAGCAGTATATAGATGGTTGCTGGGTAAATGCATCTGGTGCCTGGGAGAAGTAACACAGATTATAGTATAGATTTTAATGAAAGTTAGGCGAGACATATGAATACAGTTAGAAGGGCAAGAACTGAAGATATTCCTAGTATTCTGGAGCTTTTACTTCAGGTGGATATGGTGCACCATAATGGGCGTCCAGATCTTTTTAAAGGAAATGCTACTAAGTATAATGCCGAAGAACTAGGTACTATTATTGAAAATGAAAAGACACCACTATTCGTGTGTGTCGACGAGGAAAACACAGTTCTGGCACATATGTTCTGTATAGCAAAGCAGGAACTTAATGATTCTGTTATAACAGATATAAAGACTCTTTATATAGACGATATATGTGTTGATGAGAAGGCCCGTGGACTAGGAGTTGGAAGAACTATGTTCCTCTTTTTAAAGGGATATGCGAAGGAAGAAGGGTTCTATAATATCACCCTTAATGTGTGGTGCTGTAATTCTGATGCGATGAAGTTTTATGAGGCTATGGGAATGGAACCTCAGAAGATAGGTATGGAGATGCTGTTATGATATTAGATTGGGAAAAATATACATCAGCTGCGAGACAAGCGGTAACAGAAGGTGTAGTACTTCTGAAAAATGACAAAAATGTTCTACCAATTAAGAAGGACTCAAAGATTTCTATCTTTGGACGAATGCAGAATAATTACTATAAGAGCGGTACGGGTTCAGGTGGTATGGTAAATGTACCAAAGGTCTGGACTATTGTCGAAGGACTGCAGGATGAGAATATTTCTTTGAATGAGGAGCTTCTCAAGTTATATGCAGATTTTGAAGAGACTCATCCATTTGATCCTGGAGTTGGTTTCGGTAATGAACCTTGGTCCCAGGTTGAAATGGAGATTTCAGATGAAGTTGTTCAAAAGGCGAGTACTGAATCTGACGCTGCACTTGTTATAATCGGTCGTACTGCGGGTGAAGAGCAGGACTATGTCTATGATAGAGGAGCCTTTAGGTTATCCGAGAAAGAAGCTGAGCTTCTTAGAAAGGTTAGAGCTTCATTTGACAGAGTTGTTCTTGTTATGAATGTCAGCGCGATTCTTGATATGAAGGAGATAGAGGAGATATCCCCAGATGCTATCCTTTACGCATGGCAGGGCGGCGAGGTTGGCGCTCTTGGATGTGTGGATGTTCTTCTTGGAAATGTGAATCCTAGCGGTCGTCTGACTGATACTATTATCCGAAATATTGAGGATGCTTCTGCTTACGGTAACTTTGGTGATACCGTGAGAAATATATATGAGGAAGATATATATGTAGGTTATCGTTACTACGAGACCTTTAATAAGGATGCGGTTATGTATCCTTTTGGATATGGACTCTCATATACAAGCTTTGAAGTTACTCCAAAGGACTTCGAGGGTGATGGAACTGGCCCAGTTAGTATGACTGTAGACGTGAAGAATACTGGCTCTGTGGCTGGTAAGGAGGTTGTACAGTTCTATGTATCAAAGCCTCAGGGTAAGCTTGGACAACCTGCTCTTAGTCTTGTGGGATTCCTTAAGTCGAAATCCCTTGGTGCTGGTGATAGTGAAGAACTTTCTATTGAAGTGAAGCCATATACATTTTCGTCCTACGATGATTCTGGAGTTACAGGATATGAGGCAAGCTATGTATTAGAGGCTGGTGAATACATCTTCTATGTGGGTCAGAATGTTAGAGATATAAAAGAGGTCGGAAGATTCTCGCTAGATGATACGGTTCTTATAGAGAAGCTTAGTCATCAGATGGGTCCAAATGTTGGATTTGAGAGGATTAAGCCTGTAAGAGATGGTATTGGTTATAAGACTAGCAAAGAGGTGGTTAAGGCAGTAGAGCTTCGTGATATAGAAGAAGCTGCAGATGACAAGCCTGAAGCTAGGCCTTATACAGGTGATAAGGGTATTAAACTTAAGGATGTTAGAGACGGAAAAGCATCTATGGATGATTTCCTTGCGCAGCTTTCAGACGAAGATTTATCTGTAATCATTCGTGGCGAAGGAATGGGCAGTCCTAAAGTAACTCCTGGTACGGCAGCTGCATTTGGAGGACTTAGTTCTAGTCTTAAGAACTTCGGTATCCCTGCAGGATGCTGCTCAGATGGACCAAGTGGTATGAGACTTGATTCGGGCTTTAGAGCATTTAGTCTTCCTAGTGGAACGCTTCTTGCCTGTACCTGGAATGAGGAACTTAATACAAGTCTCTACAGTATGCTTGGTATGGAAATGAATAAAAACGATGTAGACTTTTTACTTGGCCCAGGTATGAATATACACCGTTATCCTCTTAATGGAAGAAACTTCGAGTATTTCAGTGAGGATCCGCTTGTAACTGGTAAGATTGCTGCGGCACAGATTAGAGGACTTAAGAATAGCGGAGTATCTGGAACGCTGAAACATTTCTGTGGAAATAATCAAGAGACCTGTCGTCATACTGAGGAGAATGTAATCTCTGAGAGAGCCCTAAGAGAGATATATCTTAAGGGCTTTGAGACAGCTGTTAAGGAAGCAGGCGCTGATGCTGTAATGACTACCTATGGACCAGTTAATGGAATCTGGACTAACTCACGCCATGACCTTAATACGAATATTCTTCGAAATGAATGGGGCTTTAAGGGCGTCGTTATGACTGACTGGTGGTCTAATATTGGAGATGTTGGTGGAGCGGTTGATAAGACTTCATTTTCAAGACTAGTACTTGCACAGAATGATTTCTATGCAGTATGTCCTGATGCAACAGTCAACTCTATTGGTGACGATACTCTTGAGGCACTTCAGAAGGGACTTATAACAAGAGGTCAGCTTGTTCGTATGGCTGGCAATATTTGCGGTGCACTTATGCATACTAACGCAATGAAGAGACTTTGTGGAGAAGACTATAAGGTTGAAGTGCTAAATTATGTGGATGAATCAGAAGTTATAGATACAGCCGATGTTGAATACTTTGAGATAGAGGATGGTACTGTGATAGACCTTTCTAAGGTTAATACCAAGAAGGGCGCTGTTTCCTTCTTAGGATTTGATGTTAAGAAGAGAGGTTGCTACTTTATGGATATGATAGGTCATTC
This sequence comes from uncultured Lachnospiraceae bacterium, assembly GCA_902760415.1. Lineage (GTDB taxonomy): Bacteria > Bacillota > Clostridia > Lachnospirales > Lachnospiraceae > Eubacterium_Q. The sequence goes on along the minus strand of CACWGK010000123.1, from coordinate 1,753 downwards.
AGATCTATCAGAACTATCTCAGATACCTGTTGGAGTTTTCTTCCAGGGCGTTCCAAGCGGAAGCTTCACTTTCCATGGAGGTGGCGAGGAACTTAGTATTCGTAGAAAAATCTTCTTCCATTCAAAGTACGGTGTTATGAGACTCAAGTTTATGAACGGCGGCTTAGATTTAAAAGAGCTTCGTTTTACATTTGAAAAAGAACCTAAGGAGGATGAACCTTGGGAAGATTTCGATGAATATATCATCTGATAATTTGATATATTTTTAGATTAGATTAGCAACAGAAATGTATCGTAGATGCACTTTATTAGTGTGTCTACGATATTAATTTAATTAGAGGTGAGTAATGAACGAAAAAATGGTTTGGGCTATACTGGATATTGAACCCACTGATGATGTTGATGCTATAAGAGAGGCTTATAGAGCGAAGCTTGTCCATACAAATCCGGAAGATGATCAAGAAGGATTTATGGCTCTGAAAGATGCATATGATGAGGCAATGCGTCTTGCGGAAGCTGGAAATGAGGAAGAAGCAGAGGAACTTTCACCAATTATGATGAAGGTCGACGAGCTGTATAAAGATATAACTAGGAGACAGGATATTAAAGAATGGGACGAACTTTTATCAGCTCCGGAGTTCAGCTCTATCGATGAACAAGATATTGTAAGAAATGAGATCTTAACTTATACGCTTGATAATTATAAGTATTCTACAGAGGTGTGGAGAAAGCTTGACAGCGTTCTGACTATAGTTCAGGATGCTGACATACTACGAGATCAGTATCCTCAGGGATATATTGATTTCATCGTAGAATGTATTCTTTATGGAAATTATGTATTAGAAGATAAGGTTATCGCTGGAAGACAAAATGGAGTAAGCGAAATCAATAACTTCGCTATAGATTCTGATCAGACACCATTAGAAATACCAGAGTTTAAATGTGAAGTGGATGAATATGTAGATCTCTTATCTAGAATAGGAAGAGAGTATGGCAATATAGATAATGTTAAAGTTAACGAAGAAAATCGACTCGCGTTAATTGATCGACTCGGTGCTGATATTCTCTTTGCTAGACGTTATGATTACTATCATCCATTTGAAGAGATAGCGGTCATAAAGTATTTATATTATAAGGAAAGATATGAGGAATGCTTCAAGCTTCTTGAATCTGCGATAGATAGAACCGTTATGACAGGTGAAGAGCATTCTGACTTTTATTATAGTCATCTCGTATTTATGTATCTTAGATTCTTTGTAGAAGCAAAGCATCGAGATATGGGGCTAAGTATATCTCCAGAAAGACTTGCTAAGTGTAAAGAAGCGGTGCCTGTAAGCATGGAAGAAATATATGTAAATGAGACTCATGCGGCACTGTCTCTAATCTCATATCTTGAGGGGGATAAAAAAGAAGCTGCTGATTATATGTCATTTATGGGTAATTTCCATCGTAACAGTACAGTATATTCAGATTTTTCAAAGCAGATAGATACTGACAGATTAGAAGAATTACCTGGACTTATAGAAGCAAATCCGGATGATGTATCACTTAAGCTAAGTCTTGCGTGGATTTATTCTAGAACCGATCGTCTTGAAGAAGCATATGATATCGTAAAGAACCTTGAGACAGAGGGCGATACATATATGGATTATTGTTTCTTCATGGCCAGATACTTTATGGAGAAGCAGGATTTTAATGAGGCTATGCCTTATCTTATAAATTGGAAGGATGCTTTATGTGAAAGGCATGATCC
>CACWGK010000122.1 GCA_902760415.1 uncultured Lachnospiraceae bacterium | reverse complement strand
AAGTCCAGACAAGGACAGCTAAGTACAGAACATGATGGTCAGCAGATTGAGATTCCAATAGTAGATGTATTCTATGCTGAATCGGTGGATAACAGACTTTTTATCTATACTGCCAAAGAAAGCTATGAGATAAAGTTGAAGCTATATGAGTTAGAGGATATGCTACAGGGGAAAACATTTATAAGGATTCAGAAGGGAATGCTTCTTAATCTGATGAAGGTAAAGTCTATAAAGCCTGCGCTTAGTGGCAGATATACAGCGCTCCTTAAGAATAATGAAGAGGTAGTGATTTCTAGAAAGTATGTTGCTGACATGAAAAAGGCCTTGAAGGGTGGTGGTGATAAATGAGAAAAAAATACAGAATAAAGGAAAGACTTGGTGAAGCCTTTAGATTATATTTTATTCTTGTAACTCTGATCACCATACTTCTAATGGTTATGGGACTTATATTTGATGGCGATAGAACCTTCAGTTACGAGGCTTTTTTTTCACCACTTTTTTATGCATTTATTGGCGTGATTCCAGTATTCTTTTTTCAATCAGATAAAGAACTGAGTATGAAACAGCTCGTAATAAGAAGTATTATTCAAATACTCATGATTGAAGCGGCAATACTGTTGATAGTTTATAAAGCACCAAGCATTCCATCGGACAGAATAGAGGTAGTAATAAGTATTGCGGTAGGAATACTGATTGTTTATATATTATCGTTAGTTGTTGAATATATCTTTGAACTTACCCAGGCAAAGGAAATGAATGCTTATCTGGAAGAGTATCAGAAGAACAGATAATATAAATGAGCAAAAATAGTCGAGATTTCAAAAAAAGAAAGCTAGAGAACGTGGAGGAGGCATCAGATTGTCGCTTAAGATTATTCGTAATGATATAACAAAAGTAAGTGCAGATATTATTGTAAATACTGCTAATCCGATGCCTACTTATGCAAGTGGAACGGATAGAGCTGTATATGAAGCTGCAGGGGTAGAGGAACTTCTTAAGGAGAGGAAGAAGATTGGAGAAATTGCCATTGGAGATATAGCGGTTACTCCTGGATTTAATCTTGATGCTAAGTATATTATCCATACTGTCGGTCCTGTATGGCTTGGTGGTAATCAAGGTGAGTTTGATAATCTCAAGTCTTGTTATCAAAAGTCTCTTGAAATGGCTATAGACTTGAATGCTTCGAGTATTGCGTTTCCGCTTATTGCAACGGGGGTTTATCATTTTCCCAAGGATAAAGCACTTTCAATAGCTATATCTACAATAAATGAATTTCTTATGCAACATGATATGACAGTATATTTAGTTGTATTTGATAGGCGTTCTTTTGAACTAAGTGGAAAGATATTTGATGGTATTGATTCATATATTGATGACCATTTTGTTTCCAATAGAAGGACTCATGAGTATAGTAGAGATTTAGAAACGGGTTATAGAGGTTCCGTAGCGCGTATTTGTAGTAATAGATTACAAGAAGAAATTCCGGAGGAAACATCGGTTCTTTGTTCGGATATTGGTTCTATAGCAGATATGGATCTCGATGATGTTATCAATACCGAAGAGAAGACATTTCAGGAAAGGCTTTTGGAATTAATAGATAATAGTGGTCTTACGGATCCGGAAGTATATAAGAAGGCTAATATTGATAGAAAGCTTTTTTCAAAGATAAGATGCGATAGGGATTATAAACCGAAGAAGAAAACAGCAGTTGCTCTTGCAATAGCACTTGAACTATCCTATGAAGATATGACGGATTTACTTGCGCGTGCGGGTATAGCGCTATCGCCAAGCAGTAGATTTGATATTATCATTCAGTATTTTGTTATGAAGAAAATATATGATGTTTCTGATATAAATCTTGCGTTATTTAAGCATGGACAGCAAACTTTAGGAGAATAAAACAGAGAAGTGGAAGATGTCGCTTGGCATTCGACCACTTCTTTTTGCTTATATGATACATTTACATCATCAAAAGAATACTTTGGGTGAAACATTACAAGGTTAGAAGGAGGATATATATGTACGGAGCAATGTTAGGAGATATTATTGGCAGTAGATTTGAATTTGATAGAGGTGGCAAATCTAAAGATTTTAAACTATTTACAGATACAAGTTTATATACAGATGATTCTGTTATGACAGTTGCGGTTGCTGAAGCCTTACTTAATTCTGGAAGAGAGGCTGATGAAAAAACTGTAAAGGATAATCTTATAAAATCTATGAAGGAATGGGGAAATAGAATACCCAATGCAGGATATGGTGGAATGTTCTATAGGTGGCTTTTTGAAGATAGAACTGAGCCTTATGGTAGTTTCGGTAATGGTTCGGCTATGAGGGTTTCTCCAGTGGGTTGGCTTTATGATTCGTTAGAGAGAACAAGAGAAGTTGCCAGATGGACTGCTGAAGTTACTCATAATCATCCTGAGGGAGTGAAGGGAGCTGAATCTGTTGCAGCGGTTATATATCTCGCAAGAAGCGGATTTAATAAAGCTTATATTAGAAAGTATGTAATAGAAAACTTTGGCTATGACCTGTCCAGAACCTGTGATGAGATAAGACCTAATTATCATCATGTAGAAACTTGTCAGCAGACTGTTCCAGAGGCAATAACTGCATTTCTTGAAGGTGAGCATTTTACAGATGTTATAAGGACTGCGGTATCTCTTGGTGGTGACTGCGATACACTTACAGATATAGCTGCTGCTATGGGTGAAGCATATTATGGATGTCCAAAGGAACTGATGAAGGAATGTGAGGCCAGAATCGAAAAAGAAATGATAGAAGTACTTGATAGATTTGAGCTGGCAAGACAGGAGGTCGTTGCAGTAAAGGCTGATTGGAAAACTGAGCCAATGCCTGAACAAAAAGAATCATTTATACTTAAGCGGGATTTTACTAAGGAAGAACTTGCAAATCTTAGGAGAGGGAATGTGCCACGAGAGATGGAAGATAAATGGTTCTTTTATATGAAGAGGAATAGACTATATGCTTACAGAAGCTGGACAGGATTTTTGATTTATATTATTGAATTCAGTTCTGATAGCAATGAACATAAGGTTACAGTAAACCGGTTTCCTGAACAATATAACTGTACCAGTATAGAAGAGGATAGAAATATGTTGAATAATCTTCTTAATTGGTGGACTAAGGACCATTACGACTATTATAGCGAATGGATTGAAGAAACAGTTAATAATCTGAAAAAATCAGGTAGAATACCAGCAGATGAAGGGTAGGTGATACATATGCTCGAATACATGAAGTTTATGATAGGTGGATATATTGGATGGGAAACAATAGAAATTAGCGTAATAAATGAAAAGTATATAGTGAAGCATCAAAAGGCTCTTTGGGCGGATTGGTCGGTATTTGAAGATGTTGATCTGATCGATTGGAATACAAAGCTTGAAAATGTGCATATTAACAAATGGCGAAAGGAGTATGTGAATACTGGAATACTTGATGGAACTCAGTGGAATCTTGAATATAAAGTTAAGGATAAGAGATGCAGACATATTTACGGTAGTAATGCCTATCCTGAAAACTTTGATGATTTTATGCAAGTATTGGGAGAACTATATAAGATTATAGATGTTCAAGCCTTTTGGGAAGGGGATGAGGTTGAATGATTACATATGAAGAGGCTTTAGAAATAGCTAAGGTTTATACGATAGAAAAAATTTTTAAAAAAGTGTTGACATCTGCTTTGAGATTTAGTAATATACTCCATGAGAGAAGTGCCTGTCTCTCCGTTTGTTATGTCTAAACGGAGAAATGGGCATTATTTTTTGCAAATATTCAGAAAGAGGTAAGGAAAAGCAAATGAGAAGTTTAATGATGACGAACAGAATACAAGTCATTACACGACCTGCCACAAGTGGGTTTAATTTCCCATGCTTTAAGCAGCCTCAGAATGTCATAGCCAATATTGGCAAAGAAGGACATGATCAGGATTGGGATAGAAATAGGTACAGGCGAAAGTAGGCACTTTAGGTTTAAAAATTGCTTTTACTGCCGTCTGTATCTGAAACAAAAAGGTACAGGCGGTTTTTTATTTACAAATTTTGGGGTGTTAGCTCAGCTGGGAGAGCGTCTGTTTTGCAAGCAGAAGGTCGCAGGTTCGAAACCTGTACGCTCCACTGGACCATTAGTATAACGGATAGAATACTTCGCTACGAACGAAGAGGTATAGGTTCGACTCCTATATGGTCTACTTGTGCCATCTATGCAAGCATAGATGTAAGCCTTGCTTTGCAAGTCTTGATTCTGCTTCGCAGAATGCATCCTGCTATCGCAGGACGTTCGATTTCTTTGAAATCGAGCGCTTAGAAGCAAATGCTTCTCTTTAATAATTATATAGAGCGGGAGAAAACAGGCACTTCTCTCGCTCACCTGTGGGTATCGTATAACGGTTAGTATATTTGTCTTCCAAACAAATGGTGCGAGTTCGATTCTCGCTATCCACTCACAATTAAATATGCTTCTATAGCTCAACTGGTAGAGCAGCTGTTTTGTAATCAGCAGGTTGGGGGTTCGATTCCCTCTGGGAGCTTAGGTGTCTATTGCACGGATATTATTGATTGGAACGGGAGTCTTTAGTTTCAGCGGACAATAGATACTCCACTAAGGCTGTGTGGCGTAATGGTTAGCGTACCAGATTGTCTCTCTGGGGGTAAGGGTTCAATTCCCTTCATAGTCGTATATTTTGAGAACGTGGTGTAATGGTAGCACGCGTGCCCTGGGAGCATGAGGCGCAGTTCGAATCTGACGTTTTCAATCGCGGGATATTATCAAATGGAAGATAGCCGGGCTCATATCCCGGAGGCTGCCGGTTCAAATCCGGTTCCCGCTACTCATATACTAATAAGGAAGGAAAAAGAAAATGTTATCTACTGTAATGATGAGACAATTTAAGATGATACAGAAGAATATTCAGTTTTGGTGCAATATTAAAAACTGGATCACTTGTGATGTCTTTATCAGAGTATGTGGATTATGTGTAATGTAAGTATGTGATGATATTTCCTTATTTTGTAGCCACTTGTCTGATAAAAGACAGGTGGTTTTCTTTTTGGGAAGATAGCTCCAATGGTAGAGCGGTGGATTGAAGCTCCACGCGGTATAGGTTCGACTCCTATTCTTCCCACTTTACAGGAAGGTAGTTCAGCTGGTTAGAATTCCCGTCTGATACGCGGGCGGTCATGGGTTCAAATCCCATCCTTCCTATTAATAATGGGGGTGTCGTACAACTGGTAAGTACACAGGACTTTGACTCCTGCAATATGGGTTCGAGTCCCGTCACCCTTGTATGGATGCTTGGTGTAATTGGTAGCACGATAGTCTCCAAAACTATTAGAAGTGGTTCAAGTCCATTAGCATCTGCGTATAGCCGAATAGTGTAAAGGTATCACTTTTGCTCTCGATTACGAAGTAATCGAGGGTCCGAACGAAGTGAGGATGCGTTCTGCGTAGCAGAACCAAGACTTGCGTAGCAAGACTTGCATATCGCGTAAGCGATATGGCACTTGACTCTGACTCAGAAGATATAGGTTCGATTCCTGTTTCGGCTGCTATATGTACCGTAGGTAGCGGTTGCCGTCCGGTCTGCAAAACCTGATTCAGTGAGTTCGACTCTCACACGGTACTTTATATCCCTATGTAGAACAATGGTAG
>CACWGK010000121.1 GCA_902760415.1 uncultured Lachnospiraceae bacterium | reverse complement strand
CCCTGTTTCTCACCAGGTATAATACAAGGAGCCAGAAGAATGATTTTGCTTATCATTTCCGGGAACTTATTAACAAATCCCCTTGTAAGGAGACCGCCATAGGATTGTCCTATGATCATAAATGGTTCCTTTATTACATCGACAGCAAATCCATGCAGAAGCTCCAGAATATCATCAGAATTTCTAACATTTCCATGTTCAGAAGCACCCATCCCGGGTAAGTCGATATAATAACGCCTGTAACCCGGAACATCTTTAAAGATTGGTTCAAACGCTCCTTTCATGGTAAGCTTACTGATTCCCCAGCCGTGAATGATCAGAACAGGAGTTCCGTCACCTATCACTTCATAGTTTATTATCCCATAATTCATTTCATTATTACCCTGTTTTTACTTGTTTACACTATTAGTTAGAATTTTTCCCAATGAATCTGCGCATCATAATCTACATCTATCTGCTTTGTAAGAGCAGCACCCTCAGCAGGTCGTCCAACTCCTATAAAGCATGGTATTAGATATTCATCAGGAATATTTAAAGCCTCTTTCGCTACAGTCTCTTCATTCCCCAATGGGATTCTGACATTACATCCGTAACCTTCTGACACAGCCGCAAGCCACACATTTTCTATACCGCACCAAATAGATGCATAACAGTTAAGATCCGACAAGCAGGAAGGATTTAGAATATCTATCTTCTTTTTCATCAGAGGAATTATGATTGCGGCAGCATCGATTAACATTCTGTATTGCTTTGGCACAGCAATCTGATAACTCTCCTTCTGAATGGGATCAGAAATAAATGTCATAGCATCCACATCCTTCACGGTCAGATTCTTAGGGACTCCTTCAATTACACTTTTCATAATCTCCTTATCTGTCACCACTATGTAATTCCAATCTCTGAAATGATCATTTGCAGGCGCCGTGTATGCAGCCTTAACTATTCTCTCCAAAATATCCTTGGGAATGCTCTCATCTGCAAAATCTCTTATACTATGTCTTGAATTAATCACTTCATAAAAATCCATTTATAATATCCTCTCCAAATTAAATTATATAATCCAAACGTAAGTTTTGTCGCGATTCTCATTTACAGTTTTATCTTATCATCAAACTTATATACTGTGAAATGAATTTATGTTATTATTTATAAACAAATGGAATAAATAATTTTTCTCTGTTAACCGTGAATTGTGAAAACCAAGGAGAACAATATGACAACCTCTCAGCTTGAATGCTTTATCAGCCTCGCAGGCACCCTCAATTATATGAAAACCGCTGAACAGCTCGGCCTTACGCAGCCCGCTGTATCTAAACAGATTCAGACCCTGGAAACAGAACTAAACTGTAAACTCTTCAACAGAACCACCAGGTCTGTAACACTGACAAAGGCTGGCAGTGCATTTCTAGCGGATGCGAATACCATAATTGATACCTTTTACCACTCCAAAGAGCGTATATCAAATTATCAGGAAAGGGATCTCCACAGTCTTAAAATCGGCTATATGGATCCGCACACAATATATCTTATAAGCAGAATACTTAAACCTCTATTTTTATCAAAACCAAACGTGATACCGGAGTTTACTCAGGACCAGACAGACGCCAACTTAAGCCGTCTATCGAACAACCAACTGGATTTGGTAGTAGGCATAAAGGATGCAAAATTCAAAGATTCCAATATTCATTTTACTAAGTTATATGGTGAAGAATTATATTGTGTATTAAATAAAGACCACATTCTGGCAAAAGACTTAAAAGCACATAAAAAGAAGACGGTAACCACCAAAGATTTATGGGGCTACCGTCAGATTATTTCTGTTCCACCATACCTGATAAGGAACCTCTTTTCAAGAAGGCGATATATCGTACCTGTAAATGAAGAAGCAGATAATGCCATATGTACAAATGCCACCGAAGCATACGGCTTGCTTCTTGCAAACTATGGATATGCTCTCCTGGCAGGTTATGAAATACTGGAACATAAAGACCTTGTTACATTTAAATGGGAGGAATCACCTCATGCTCCTTTTGGAATCTACAGTAAATCAGCTGCTCTAAAGGATAAAAGCTCTATGGAATATGCTTTTATCCAGATTGCTGCAACTCTGGTGTAGCAATCTCTCTGGTTGGCCAAAAAGCACATAGATGCAGTTTTGCCTGTTATTTAGAGCAATAAATCTGTATTGCCTTATCGACAAACTCTCCCGTTCCCTTGCCTCCGGCCTTATCTATATTCCGGTTCATTTCACCTTCTGCACTGTAAGCATGTCCCAGACTTGAAAGGATTGTATTCGTACAGTTATAAAACTTATCGGTAATATAATCCTGAAGTTTCTTTACCTGCTTCTGAACTTTAGGCGAAGCTGGATCCATATCTTTCATACCGCCGAACTGAGCGAATATCTTCATTAGCTCTGTATTGATTCCCGCATTTTCTTCCGATGTCCTATCTGCATTCTTTTCTTCAAACTCCTTAAATGCAGCCGTATCTCCCCAGTATTCTCTGGCTTTGGCGATATAAGCATCTATCTTTGCCGTATCAAATGCAGTGAAATCCGTCATATCCTTTACTCCACTTTTCTTCACACCTCGTGCAAGATCTATCAGATTCTCTATATGTTCCTTCTTTAGTTCAAGGATATGTATCTGCTGTTCAAGAGCCTTCTCTCTGTCAAAATCGGGACTTTCAATAATCCTTCTTATATCCTTAAGCGGGAACTCAAGCTCTCTGAAAAGAAGGATGATCTGCAGCTTCTGAAGAGTCTCATCATCATAAAGCCTGTAACCGACCTCAGTATAATCCGCCGGTGGAAGAAGTCCGATCTTATCATAATATTGCAGTGTCCTTATACTTACACCCGTAAGACGGCTCACCTCGTTTACGATCATCATTTTCTTTTCACTCATAATAGTTCCTCTTAGAATATTATTTAAAATGTATCCGTGCTCCAGAATTCTTCAACCGCACCGAGTATATCCTCTGCCGGAAGTATCGTTGCATCTTCTATAGCCGTTCCTGTCTTTTCAAGATAATACCTGATCAGATAATATCCCGTAGCATAACCGGCACAGTAAGGAAGTCCTACTTTCGGATAGTGCTGCATTTCAGCCATCTCATCACCGTAAAGATAAGCGGTAATATTATCAAGACCCGTAGCATCCATTCCCTTATATATAATGTCTTTTATCAGCGGGAACAGTTCCTTATCTGTCTTAGTAACCCACGGCCCGAGAAATTCCTCACCGAATACAGTCGTTGCATAATTTTCTGCAAGTCCTTCACTTACAAGCATCTCTCCAAGTGTTATATCATTGGTCCATTTAATAAACTGATATCTGACATTATGATTTGTCTCATGTACGAGAGCCGCCGGAAGACGCCTTATCGTTTCTTCTCCCGGAACAAGCCAAGCCATTATATATCCTGGAATACCACCGTCTCCGCAATAGCCCTCATTCATAATAGTATAGGCATTGTCAGGATTAGCAAGAAGTATGGAATAAAGATATTCCTTTTCCGGAAGCTCGATACCTTTCTTTTCAAATCTTGAAAGAGCTGTCTCTATCGCTTTCTCACAGTCATTCCATAAAGAATTATCAGAAAGCATATCTATAGCCTTCTCCCAACCTTTATCTATGATATCAGGCGGAAGAAGGCCCATCATCTTATTCGCCATTATGATATCGTATCCGCCTTCATATTGAGCCTTAAGCGGGATATGATAACAGTCCCATTTTCCCTTAAAAGGCATCATCATTTCATAGCGATATATATCATCCTTCTTATCATATTCAGCATCCATGATCTTCTTATAAATGTCCGCCGAATATAAACGTTTAATGTTCATTATTTCATCCTCCGTAACTAAAATTTATCCTATCATAAACTATTACGTTACGTCAGAGTCAATACAGTTTTAAAAACTTATATTGATAGCCCCACCATTTTCTCCAACGAATACTATCTTTCCATCCTTCGGTAGAAGTATATCGTCAGACGATCCTACAAAATGTGAATTATAGACTACCTCTTCATATTTATTAAATACATAAACCGCGCTGTTCTCCGGTCTTTCTACTGTGATAGTTTTGTTGGCCATATTATCACTGATTTTAAACCAATTGGCTTCTCTTGATTTTAATTCTATACTCTTAATACTACCGTCAAATTCCGCTACATCTTCTTCTGTAATAAATGATAAGCCATCACTGGAAGTAACTGTAACTCTGTCTCCTTCTGTTTCAATATGAATATCCATCATATCTCTGTTGGAAGAATCCGGAAGCGTATTAAAAGCAACTGCATTTTCTGCATCCTGTATCTTAAAAAGTGCAGTACCTATGGATTTAACACCAAGCACATATCCCGGAAGATCTTCTCTCATATATAACTTCATTATTCCTGCATCATATATATATGAGGAATAAATATCACCTGTAACGTATATGTCTTTGCCATTAAATCTCTCCCAGCTTGAAAGCACTTCGTCGCTGACAGGATTCTCCATAAGCCTCTCTGCAAAGTAATCCTTATCTACCTTTGAGCCAAGTTCCGGATATATATCAATCTTTTCTACTGTTATATAAGTCTGCCCATTAGTACTATCTTCAAATGCAAGCACCTTTGGATTCGAGACAGTCTTTATATCTTTTATCTCGCCTACTGTCTCACTTTCGGTCTTGCTTTCTGTCTCACCATCTATTTCAGCCTCTACAAAGTTTCCTTCTGTACTGAGAACATAGTCGGTCGAAGAAGATGCATTTATTCCGACCTCTTCTACATGCATATATTTTTTATCGGGAAATGTAACCTTCAGAACTCCACCTACTGCTTCGGTTTTATATGAATACCAGCCTTCATATTTCAGGTACTCTTCCGGAATATCCGCAAGAGTTTCAAAATCTCTCATCTCAGGGTCATTTCCTTCTATCCCTTCTTCCTTCAAAGCTTCTTTTAGAAGTTCTGATGCAAACATAGCAGTAAGTGCACTGTTTCCTCCGTTAGAAGTTACGGCAACGCTGATCTGCTCGTCGGGAGCAACCAAAAGCATGGCATGATCATATATAACATCTCCACCTTTACCAATGACCTTTACTCCGGCTTCTTCATATCCGGGCAGCTCTACGAAGTCCCAGCCGAGACCGTTATCATCCTTAAACTCATCAGTGCTCCAACGCTTTGCCATCATTTCCTTTGATGTCTCGGAAAGTAAAGAATTATCACCCTTAAAAAATGCCGCTCCAAAGTTTGCAACATCTGAAGATGTAGAAAAAAAACCGCCAGCTCCATACTCCATACAATAAAACTGGTCATACTCTTTATTATCTGCAGTAACAGGAGACACAAGGTTTTCATTTCCGAAAAGATTTTCTGCCGTACCCGTACTTTCTCCACCAGTCTTTGCCACAATATTTTTCTGAGTGTAATCAGTGAAGGACATACCCGTAACTTCTTCTACTATAATCTCTAACAGATTAAACCCATCATTACAGTAGCAGGCATATTCACCCGGGTCTGCCTTAAGGCGCTGCTTCGATAGATTATCCAGAAGCTCATCATGATTAGCTGTATTATTATCCAGATATAGAAATCCGTTGGTCTGAGTGGAACCCATTATTCCTGAAGTATGATCCATCAGCATTCTTACTGTGATATCCTTATATCTTTCATCAGCCATTCTGAAATCTGGAATATAATCTGTAACTGGGCCGTCCAGCTCCACCTTTCC
>CACWGK010000120.1 GCA_902760415.1 uncultured Lachnospiraceae bacterium | reverse complement strand
ATTTCAATAATCTATCCAGCATGGTCAAAACGAGCTGGACAACGGTAATCTTACCGCCATACAGCTCGTCAATTATCTTAGGATATCTTATTTACAGAAAAGCTTTCACACACTCACTTAAAGCATACCTTAAAGTAAAAAGTACGCCAGTTTGATTTGGCGTACTTCAGACTGTAGACAAAGTCAGGGGCGATGCCCCAATGTCATTAAGTTTAACTTAATGACATTGACCTTTGGTCATGATTTTTTTAAGCATCTATTTGATAGCCCAGAATCCAGCCTGCATGTAAGATACCCATAATATGTTTACGGATTTAAAACCCACATTCTTTAACATTTCAAGATGCTGTTCAATGGTTATAGGAAACATTTCAACTCCTCGTCTTGCCTGGTGTGCCTTCACTCCTTCTGGTGTCCAACCGTGGTCTAAAAGAAATTGCCCCCAACGATTTAATGCTATGGCATCACTTTCTTCAGTTGACATCTTGATATTCTCAAAGGTCATAAAAGCACCACCTTCTTTAAGGGCCTCATAGCATTTTTTTACAGCTATATTTCTTGTCTCTATGTCATAATAATGATGACTCTGAATAGCGGTCACAATATCGAATTCATTTTTATATGAAAGTGCATCGGAGGCGACTGTATTAAAACGGATATCCTTCCCGCTTAGCTTTTCTTTTGCTATCTCCAGCATACCTTCTGATGGATCACATAGTGTAAATTCGATATCAGAAAGTTCGCCAAGTGCTCTTAATGCCAGGGTTCCTGTACCACAACCTGTGTCGAGCCATTTTACCTTTCCTTTTTTCTCTAAGGAAATCATCCTAGCCACATCAATAACCTGACCGTGAAATTCTGAATAATATGGTAGTACATTTGTTATTTTTTCGTCGTAAATCGTCGAATCATAAGATGATGTATTATCTTTCATTTCTCCTCCCGCTGATCATTAATCCAGATAATATAATAATTCTTTTTCAAGTCATTTTTTACTATACCACACATTATAGCTTTATATCATCCAAAATGCATATCAGATGTTCTGTCAATCCATTTTCCAAGTAGTGTACTCCCATTAATAGTTCTTTATTAATGGATGCATAATCCATATCTATGGTCTTTGAAGAACAACCAGTCCCTTTTCTCCATCAGGGAGTATGATCTCACCAAATGCATATTGGCTGATTCCATCTGACCAGAAGCTATCTATAGTGAACTTTGCCTGGTCTGAGTCAAGGTTCACACTTCCGTCTTCCGCCATCACGCCACTATAGCTGACTGCTTCCTGACTGGATATATCTTCCCAATCAGTTCCATATTTCGCCTTATACTGATATTTGAATTCTAGAGAAATATCCGAGTCAGACTGAGTAATACTTACGTTCGAATACTCCTCATATCGACCGCTCTTATTATTTTCAGGATCCCATACAACAAGTCCTTGCCACCTTCCTTTAATTCTTGCCGGGTCATCTATCTTACCAGCCAGCGTATTATAGGAACCAAGTTGACTCTCAGGTCTCTGACCATCTTCTATCTTATCTAAATACCATTCAAAATACTCAACTGGAATATTCTCATTTGATTCCACCATACTTACTTCGACTTCTGGTGTAAGCGGAACAGCCTGATCAGAAAGTTTTACATAGATTGTATCCTCCACTGTCGTATACCCATAATACCAGACATCCATAAGTGGTCTCTTTTCATCACTAATATATTCTGGAACACTCGGATCCTCATCATGAGATACATTAGTTGAATCATCATATACCTTAGGGATAGATAGAACTAGTCCATCATAGTCCTGTGGAACTGTAATAGTATATAAAAAACGTTTGCCATCTTCATCCTGTCCCAACTCCAGGCCTTCTTCTATCATTGGAGCATCCTCGTACTCTCTTATAGAATAACGACAAAATGTTATCGGAACTTTTTTACCATCTATATTGATTATTTGAGTATCTGTATTATTTCGCCATCCTCTCTTGCCTGAAGCATAATCTATTATTCTACCTGTATAATAATCAGAAATATCAGGCACCCAGAAGTGTACATCCCAATCAACCGCAGATTCTTCTTCTGGAAGGTTATAAACCTCTGCTTTCTCATGAGTATTAAACTTAACTATATATGTCACATATCCTTCTTCATCTGGATCTGTAACAGCAATGCTTTCTATATATTCATCATAGCCGTAGTCCTTGAGGTAATCATCAACATCAAGATTTAACTCATTTCCATCTATATCTTCAATAGTAGTGCTACCTGTACCCGAAATCTTCACATCCTTATAGTCCGAAAAAACATAGCCCATTTTCTCTCCATATGGTGTGCCATCTATTGATGAATCATATTCGGCAAGTTCTGTAGTGGTTTCTACATATTGATTCGACGTTTCATAGCCTTCATCCACTCCTTTAATAAAGCCATACAAACCCGAGACAAATAGAACTACCGCCAGAAGAAAAAGAACTACTCCACCACAGATGATACATATTATCAGTCCCTTACTACTCTTCTTCTCATTTTGATGCATGTATGGAGACTGACCATACGGAGACTGGCCATATGGTTGCTGACCATATAGTGGATCGACATATGGTAGATTCCCCGATGACTGACCAGGTTGCTGGTATCCCGGCTGATACTGAGGTTGTTGATACCCCGGCTGATACTGAGGTTGCTGCTGGAGCTGGTCTAAGTTCTTCGAAGGATCATAGTATTCATTGTCCTGCTGATCCTGCTTTTGATAAGCTATATTCTTCTCTCCACAATAGGGGCAGAATGGAGAATTGTTGTCTAACTCATTTCCACATCTGTTACAAATCATTTATCACATTTTCCTCTCTATCTTCCATATTTAAGAAAATCACGCTCACAAAGCTACCGCTTTACTATAACATAATAAAACATTACCGGCACTTTTTTTTATTTTTTTTTGTATTATACTGAATCAGTAAGTAACTTATTGTCTATATTATTATTGGAGGTTGATCATGATAGCATTTTCTCTTTATGATTGGTTAAAATGCCTGGGTTTGATTTAAATCATCCATAACAATCTAACCTACCTTAAGCAAGGAAAAGAATGCCCAAATAGTTCATTCACTATTTGGGCATTCTTTTCCTATCAGAGTATCACCTTTGCTCTGGTGCTTATTTACCCATTCCTCAATACCGCTATATCAGTTGGATTTTCTGCAAACTCAGCATTTCAATAAAAACTATTATTGTACTTGTTGTCTTTTTATTCAATATAAGTTATTATTGGGATTGGCTTTTTATAGCCCAAAAGAATAATGATTTAAAGAAAAGAGGTCATAAACATGGAGAAAGTTGTTTTAGCCTATTCAGGCGGACTTGATACAACTGCGGTAATTCCGTGGTTAAAGGAAACATATGGTTATGAGGTTATCTGCTGCTGTATAGACTGCGGTCAGGGTTCAGAGCTTGATGGTCTTGAAGAGCGCGCACGTCTTTCAGGAGCTGCGAAGCTTTATATAGAAGATGTAGTTGATGATCTCTGTGAGAATTATATTATGCCATGTGTTCAGGCCGGTGCTGTATATGAGCATAAGTACCTCATGGGTACTGCTATGGCAAGACCTACTATTGCTGCTAAGCTTGTCGAGATTGCTCGTAAGGAAGATGCAGTTGCTATATGCCACGGTGCTACTGGTAAGGGAAATGATCAGATAAGATTCGAGCTTGGTATCAAGGCTCTTGCTCCTGATATTAAGGTTATTGCTCCATGGAGAGATGACAGATGGCAGATGGATTCACGTGAAGCCGAGATAGATTATTGTAAGGCTCATGGTATTGATCTTCCTTTTGGAAATGATCAGTCCTACAGCCGTGACAGAAATATATGGCATATCAGCCACGAAGGACTCGAACTTGAGGATCCTGCACAGGCTCCTAATTACGATCATATGCTTGTTCTTGGAGTAACTCCTGAGAAAGCACCTGATGAAGATGTAGAGCTTACAATTAACTTTGAAAAGGGTATGCCTGTAGCTCTTAATGGTAAGAAAATGAAGGTTGCTGATATCATTCGTGAGCTTAATACAATCGGCGGAAAGCATGGTATCGGAATCGTTGATATCGTTGAGAACAGAGTTGTTGGTATGAAGAGCCGTGGAGTATATGAGACTCCAGGTGGAACAATTCTTATGGAAGCTCATCAGCAGCTTGAAGAGCTTGTTCTTGACCGTGACACTATCGCTCTTAAGAAGGATCTTGGAAGCAAGCTTGCAAGCATAGTATATGAAGGTAAGTGGTTTACTCCTGTCCGCGAGGCTATATCAGCTTTCGTTGATGTAACTCAGCAGTATGTAACAGGTGAAGTTAAGCTTCGTCTTTACAAAGGAAATATCATCAAAGCAGGTACAACTTCTCCATATTCACTTTACAGTGAATCACTTGCATCATTTAAGACAGGTGATATGTATGATCATCATGATGCTGAAGGCTTCATCACTCTTTGGGGACTTCCACTTAAGGTTCGCGCAATGAAGATGAATGAGCTTAAGAAAGAGAATAAGAAGTAATCTTATTTTCAGAATAATATTTTATATCAAGATAAATGAAGAGCCCACCGACATTATAGTCAGCGGGCTTTTCGTTTTAATATTCTCATTTAGTCTTATTTTAATAACTCGCGAATCATTTGGGCATCGTATGTAATAGAATCCAGCTTCTCAACTTCTATTCTGTATAATGCATTTGCAGCTATATGCTCAGCTGCCTGTTCTATATCTCTGATACCTGATGTATTCTTAAATATATCCATCACCGCATCTAATGCTTCTTCAGTTATAACGATTTCTTCACTTCGAAGTCCGATTCTCTTCAGGACCTTAGGCATAGCAAAACGTGTAAAGATAACTCGTTTTTCCTCAGGTGTATAGTCCGGAAGCTCAATAACTGCAAATCTTGACATAAGTGGTGCACTTATATCTGCTTTGTTATTTGCTGTTGCTATAGGATAAACACCAGTTGTTGGTATGTTACATTCAACATAGTTATCTGTAAATCCGAGGTTATCCAAGAGTGTCAGAAGAACATCTGCGGGATTTCCATTTCCCTTACCTGACGCAGCTTTGTCCAGCTCATTTATGATAAATACAAGATTAGAGCTTTCAGCATGTGCAAACGCTTCCATGATAAGTCCTGGTTTTGCATTTGCATATATACGTGAACTACCTGTCAGCTGCTCTGGATCATTTATAGAACTCATCTCAAGGGTTGTCCATGACATTTTGAGAATTCTTGCTACTGCATATGCAATCTGTGACTTACCTGTTCCTGCAGGACCAATCAGTAGTATTCCATATGCCGGCAGTGTATGTGTACGATTTATCTGAATTATAGTTTCGATTATTCGTTGCTTTACGCTTTCCAGTCCGTAGAGTTCTTCATCGAGGATTCGTCTTGCCTCCACAGGATCTATTGGTTGAAAATCAGTATTCTTCCACTGAATGCTGAGCATAATTGAAAGCGCTCTCTGCGCATGTCTTCTCTCTTCCGGTGTAACTTCTGAGGACTTTGCAACAGCAAGATTACGTCTTGCCCAGAGTCTGATATTGTCTGGAAGTGTACTTCCTGCACACATAAGATAATCAGTTATACTCTGAATACTTGTAAGTCTCATATCATCTGCATCATCTATCTCGTCCAGATCAACAGTCTCTTCAGATGGTGCATCACTTTGAAGAAGGCGCTCAATCATAAACTGTAAGAATCCATTTTCACCGGATAGCTTTGAACCTCTTACAGCCACTCCAGTTTCAAGTATCTTGTATACTGCATAGCCTCTATCAGTAGTCTG
>CACWGK010000119.1 GCA_902760415.1 uncultured Lachnospiraceae bacterium | reverse complement strand
TATTGCCAAGATGAAGGACGGAGTCTTTATCATAAATGTATCTCGTGGTGGTCTTGTAAATGAAAAGGACTTGGCAGATGCACTTAGAAGCGGCAAGGTTGCAGGAGCGGCTGCGGATGTAGTCACTGTGGAACCTATGAAGGTTGATAATCCGCTTCTTACAGCTCCGAACATATGTATTACCCCTCATCTTGCCTGGGCCAGCGTAGAGGCTCGTACGCGCCTTATACAGGTGGTGGCCGATAACCTGAAGGCGTACTTCGAAGGTACTCCTCAGAATGTTGTCAGTTAAAAAATTTAGAAGATAAATAATTCATTACTAATGGTGCAGTGGGGACAGACCCCGCTGCACTTTTTTGTGCAAAAAATGTTGTCGTAAGCAGTGTTAGACTTTCAATTGTAAAGAACAAAACGGAGGTAGTTAAATATGAAACATATATATAAAGAAAATTTAGTATACAGCATTCTTGGATTGGTAGCGCTTCCTTTAATATTTTTGTATGTAGTGCGTATTATATTAATTGGGGCATTTCTTTCAATCGGGGAAAAAGTAAATGAAGTGACAGGTAAAGAGGAAAAGAAAACGGATGCAGATAAGGATCGTGATTTTGTCTTATGGTGGTTCTTTGGGCCTATTTTCTTCCTTGGAGATATCTGTGACAAAATAGAGGGTTTGAAGGATAAGGTATTTAAAAAGAAAAATAAAAAGAAGTGATTAATTAAACACAACATGAAACTACAAAATAAGTTATAATGTCCCTATAGCCAATAAGATGTTTTATGTTGGAGGTAAGATTTGATATGGGGGCAATAACAAATCAGAAAACTAGAAAGAATGGAAGACTTTCAAGGTTTGCTTGTATATTATTCGGTGCAGTACTTTGCTTAACGATACTTGGTGGATGTGCAGGGAATGGCATTGATGTAACTGAGACAAATGGGAAAGAGCAAGTGGAATATGAAGTAAAAGAGGTAAGGTGTGTTTACAACCTTGGTGATCAAGACGGGGCGGAATTGGATGTCTTTAGATCCGACGGTACCCTAACTTGTTATACCATCTATCCTTATTCGGATTCTGGCGTTGACCTTTTTACATGCGAGATACCTCCAGATGATAAATGTAATATCAAGGAATCTAAGCTGGAAGATGATGAATGGGATAACATCGTTAATGCAATAAAGGACAATAAATTTGTTGATCTGCCAGAGGAGCTTCCTGATGTCGAAGCGCAAGATGGTTCTACCTGTTACATAGAGGTTGAAACCTCAGAGGGAAGCTTTAGATCGGGCGGATATTGTGCAGGAAATGGAAGCGGTAAAAAGCACAAACGTTTTTATGGCGTGAAGAGTGTCTTAATGGAAATTACTAGAAAATGAGAGGATAGCAGAAAATGGAAGAATCAAATAAAACTGAGGATATAGTTAATTATTTTGGAAAATGCGTTATAGAGGAGGTATATGATCCTGCATTATATGGAGTGAATCAAGTTATTGATCTGACAACGAAGAATCCAATAGATCAAAAGAATTATTCTGTATTTTCAAGTTTTACTGAGGAACAAAAAGAAAAGCTTAAAGAGTTAATGAAAACTACTACAGTTGATATAATATATCGCTTTTTGGAAATGATTGAAGAACATGACGAGGAGTTTAAAGTCGTCATTGAAAATGGATCCGAATCTTATAGTCTGACTGATATAAGTGAAAAAATGGGAAGTGAAATTGCAGATATTGAAGATGAAGAAGGCTGGATTAATCAGTTTTCAAAACTCTAGTTCACAGCTTAGATGGTGCAGTGGGGACAGACCCCGCTGCACTTTTTTTAGTTCGTCTTCTCATATATTTCATTCAGTTCAATCGTCAGTGGATCCAGTGAATTCAGATCTGAAGGCATATCGGTAATAATCGATATGATGTATGGTGCACCGTTATCTGGATAGATTATTCCACCATCGGTTGTTGCACGGTACTTGCCTTCGCAGATCCATCCAGCCTTAGACTCTGTACGATATCCAAGAGACTTAGTATTATCGGAAGTAGCAGATTCATTATCCTGACTGTATGTTCCAAGTGTTGTATAGATAGAACCAGCAATAGGTGTAGTGTACCAGTCGCGGATCTGCATGCCTACTTCATCGGTGTTGAAGAAGTAGTAGTTATGAACCCAGAGCTTGGCAAGATTGATAGAACTTAACTGAGGGTAGTGGTAGATAGAAACGTCTCTGCTTACATGAGAAGCTTCGCACCAGTCTCCGAAGAACTCACGTCCGTAGCTCTTTCTAGTGTTGCTATAGATTTTGTTGTCAGAGTCACGAACGATAGCAACCAGTGAGTTCGAATTCTTTTCAATCATCTCAGGCTTATAGTTTATAAGGGAAGCGACATATGGTCCCTTGATACAGCTTGCAGAGTATACAGTCTTATCGTAGTTATAGGCGATGCCTTGTCCATTATAAAGGTTTATCATTACGAAACCACAGGTTCTGCAGTTAGGCAAGTCCTCTATAATAGAATTAAGTTTGGCCTTATCAGAAGAGTCTGGGGTATAGCCGCCGATGCCGACTATCTCAGGTTCTTCTGTATTTTTATTAGAGTAGTTTCCTTCATCCATGGTCTGGAGTTCGTCCAGCTGTGATAGGATGAAGTCTTCAGTTACCAGTTTTCCGTTGGTAGCAAAAGTGTAATAACTACCATTTACTTTTGTGGCTCCAGTAGCAGCTACACCTTCGGAGTCGTAGTAGTATCTTTCACCAGAGATATTTAGCCAGCCAGTTTTTGGAATTCCGTTCTCGTCTAGATTATATAGCTTCTCCTCAATGGTTACTTCACCAGTGGCAATAGTTCCATCCTGGTTTACATAAAATTTCTTTCCTTTGGAATTGGTCTGCCATCCGTTAAGAAGCTGCCCCTCGTCATTAAAGACAAATGTAGCTTTATCAGATAGCTTCTCTCCATCAAAGGTAGAATCAAGAGATACATTTCCTGTTTGCATTATGCAGTTAGTATCGAAATAATACTTACTACCATCTATTTCCTGCCAGCCTGTCAGAAGGGTGTGCTCATCATTTACGTATTCCCTCTTTGAATCCTGACTTTTTATAGAACCGTCTTCAGAGAGTTTACTGTGGTCCTCTATATCAACCCAGCCAGTTTGCAGAACTCCAGTATCTGAAAACATGTAGGAGTATCCCTCTATCTGCTGTAAACCAGTAACAGCATATTCGTCTGCACCAAAGTAGTACCAGCTTCCATCTATGGACAGCCACTCACTGGCGGCATATTCTTCGTTGGATTTAACATATTTTACCTTATTATCTGCTTTGTTATCTATAACCCAGGTGTCCGGCTCTTTTTTCAGAACCTTTATATAATATATCTGAAGAGCTGATAGGATTGCAGCTAGCAGAATAAAGAATATAAATAATACTATTATATTTTTTCTAATTGATACTTTCATGATTTAATAATCTATACTTTTATGGTTGAAAAATCAAACATTTTATTTACCTAAAACTAATGGTTTACATAATACTCGGGATGCATTTTACCATATCGCAACATCTAGATGTAATCATCTGAATATATAGCTAAGATTTGTGAGAGCAATGCTTTGAATAAATGCTTTTTTGTGGTAGAATATAGAGACACTGGGCAAGTCTCGCTTGTGACCTGTCCATATCGTAGATTTTCCAGGAAGTAGCAGTATGGCGAGTAAATATACACTTACAGATGACATCATAAAGAATCATACCGAGCGTATACTTAATCTGCGCAAGTTCTACCCTTTCTTTACACTGGCAGAGGGAACATTTAGCCAGTATAAGGAAGGGATTTTTAGGTTCTTGGATATGGGCTATATTACCCTTGCTGTACTTAGATATTTTATTAATGAGAATAGTTTCAATGACAGCCCTGTTACATACGCAGGCTATAGTGAGTTCTGTCGTGAAATGTTATCTAGAGATTTTGATGTTACAAGAGAGCGTTTCTCGAAGGACGAGATAGACGAACTGATCAGATATATCTTTGACAAGATTAGGAATTATGGTAAAGCCTTCGAGTTTGACTTCTATGATCCTGCAGAGAGAAAGCAGAAGGTTGCTCGAGTGAGACTAATAGACAGTACTGTTCGCGAGACAGAGGTTGTATATACCATCACTGAAGATGGAATCGAGTTCTATCTTACCACCAAGGAGGTAAGGGATGAGAGCCGTATCAATATGGATCAGCTCCTTCTGGAAAAGCTGATAAAGTCAGAGAACTTCCGTGGAAGTATCGATGTTATAGAGAGAATAAATATAGAGGTTAAGGCTCTGGAGA
Source organism: uncultured Lachnospiraceae bacterium (assembly GCA_902760415.1). Classification (GTDB taxonomy): domain Bacteria; phylum Bacillota; class Clostridia; order Lachnospirales; family Lachnospiraceae; genus Eubacterium_Q. The sequence goes on along the minus strand of CACWGK010000119.1, from coordinate 1,632 downwards.
AGTACAGGGAAGAGGTTGTAGAACTGCTACTATCTGATGTACATGAAGGAGCAAAGGCTGTTGATGAGTATGTGGAGCGAACCTCTGTCTGGTTCGCAGAAGAGAGAAAATCCTTCGCACGTAATAGAGAACTCGTAGATAAAGCAGTGGCAAGACTTACATTTGGTTCTGAATCAAATGATTCTAAAACTGCCAGGGATATAACAAGACTTCAGACTATGCTGAAGCAGACAATCGAGAATCATAGTAATCTGATTGCTTCTACTGCGGAGTTGTCGAGGTTCTCGGATGAGATGATACGTCGAAGCAGAGTGAGAAGTCTTAGAGCTTCCTTTGATTATGAGAGTGCACTTAACCGTATGGTGGCTGAGGACTGCCCTCAGGGACTGGCAGAGTTTGCACTTCCTCTACTTCTTCCGAAGCGTCATAAGTCGATGGCTATCAGCACTATAGATAATATAGTACTTCAGAAGACTGCTGAATCTCTGAAGGGAGAGGTTCGTAAGGAACTGAAGGCTGATCTGACATTTAAGTATGATGATGAACTCTTAAATGAGAGCGTTTCCATGAACTTTGCTAAGCTCTTTAAGGAACTGCTTGGAAGGCTCCGAAGATGGGACAAAGTGACGCTTAGGGAGTTTGGTGCTATCCTGGAAGTAAAGTTCGGAATGGATGTATATAAGAACCGTGACTACTATGCATTTTTGACTCATTTAGCTGGAAAGAGTCTTTACAGCGTGAAGGAGATTACTGAGAATGCAGAGACATTCTTAGAGGAAATGGTAGCATCAGGAATGACAGAAGACGAGCTAGAGGAGTTTGAAGATATTTCATTTAAGATAGAGTTTGGAAGTGATCTAGTTCAGATGAAGGCGGATTCAGGTAGTACGGACGATATAGCCGAGATCACTGATATGACATTTGTAAAATTATAGTATTAAATGTCCCTTTTGGAGGAATGATGGAAAAAGGTTTTGAAAAAGCTTTGGATATATACAGTGTGCTTGCAACAGGGCGCAGCATATCCGCAAAGGACAAAGAGACTGCGGAGCTATATAACAGCTTCTACTCTGACTCTGAAGTATATGATGCGGTTACAGCACTTCTGAAGAAGCTCAATCTGAAGCTGTATGAATATAATGAATCTATCTTTATTACAGCGGGAGCAGGTAACAAGGTTTTCGGATATACAAATGATGACCTGAAGAGAATGCTTGGACTAAGGCTTAATAAGGAGCTGTACCTTGTATACTTTATTATATATGAGGCATTACTTCAGTTCTATAAGACCTCCGATACTTATCAGGTAAAGGACTATATAAGATTTGATGAGCTCGTAGAAGTTGTGGGTAAGGAACTAGGTCATATTAGTAGTGACACTTCTGTCTATACTCAGGATGATGTAAATGATAGTTCCTTTAAAGCGGTAGCGCTCCTGTGGGATGGACTTCCACCAATGATCTCCGAGGATAAGGATAGGAACAAAGCTTCGAGAGGATCGAGATATGGATTTGCTAAGCTTACGGCAAATCTTATGAGTCAGGAAGGAATCTTTACTGTGGTTGATGATAGACTATATCCGACAGATAGGTTCCATGCGATAGTTGAGAATTATTTTGAAGAGAGTGGCAG
>CACWGK010000118.1 GCA_902760415.1 uncultured Lachnospiraceae bacterium | reverse complement strand
GTAGTACCACTGTCCATCTATCTTCTGCCAACAGTTTACTGGATACCAACCTGCGCTATCCTCAACCCACCAGCCAGTACTGTTGGACTTCCAGCTGAGAGTACCTGGGTAAGTATTGTTACCATTTTCATCGTACCATACACCATTGATCCATTCGTTACAATGGGCTGGCGCTGGTGTTGCTGGCGCTGGCGTTTCGACGTTCGATCCGGAACCTGATTCATTTCCTACTCCAGAATTATTGTTTCCGGATTTACTTCCTGTTCCTGTATTACTATCTACAGGATTTGTACTTGTTCCCCCGTCAGGATTGTTGCTACTTCCAGATTTATTAGTTCCTCCCGGCTTACTTCCGGTTCCGGAATTACTTCCGTTATTTGCTTTATCATCTGCTGGAGTTTTTCCACTATCCGGCCCATCATTTGGGGTTCCGTCCGGATTGTTACCGCCTGACGAAGCAGCTTTAAGTTCTATATTAAATGAAGTAGTCAGCCCATACGCCTTTACCTCTATAGACTTAACACCTGCGGAAGTTCCGTCAAAGCTTACATTTTCTCCCATCTCTACTAGACTTGCATCTATCGGTGCTGTTAAGCCGTTCTCAAATACAGACTCCAGCTCGAGACCTGCTAAGCTTATATCCGCGAGAGATATTCCTACCGTGTAACTTGTTACATTAGGGTTCGTCTTTATACGAATGCCCGTTCTTCTAGCAACATTTATCTTTATATCATTGCCATCAGCATCTTTAAGAGTCACACCCTTATATGATACATTTAGAGTCTTCTCTCCATTTGAAAGCGGTGCAGTAATATCTGATGCGTCATTTAGGGAAATGGTTATATCTTCATTCGCTCCCGTCACATCGAGAGTGCTTACATATCCATTATTCATTTCCGTAACGATCTGCATTCCTGCCAGGTTCAGAAACTCGCCATCTGCGTAGTTCGTTAAGACCGGCGATATCACGTACTGCTTTGAAATAACTGGTTCTGTTACATTTGCGTCGAAGGTTACTGACTTTCCGCCATACGTAACTGTAACCGTCTGCGCACCTAGCTTGCTGATATCAAATCCCGTCACGGATGTCTCCGTAAGAGAAATCTCTCTTTCTTCGCCATCATTAAATGTAGCCTTTACAACTCCATCCGAAAATGAAGCTGATGAAAATGCCTTATCGTTCTGCGGATACTCGGTCTTTGATGGTTGAGTTACCCATTCAAGAGAATCGACAACCTTCTCCGCTACAGAGATTTCAAATGAAGCGCCAATGTATGACGTGGTCACAGTACCGCTAGCGTCCTGCGTTACTTTCGTTGGATACCATACGTAACAGATGTGCTTGCCTGGAATGCTTGTGTTCCAGATCTCTCCGAGAGTCCTGTTAGCTCCTTCGGTTACCGCATCCATGCGAATCTCATTTACCGTAAGTGCCTCACTCTTTCCATTATCATATGTTCCCCTTACAACCAAGCCATCCATGCTAGGAGTCTGGCCCGCTATGTATGACAACTTCTTCGGCTTACTTACGATAGTGACCTTGCTAAGCTGCTTCTGCCTTACATTCACTGTAAACTTAGCTGTGAAACCATAGATACTAAATGATATCTCCTGATCACCATACTTAGAAGGCTTCGGATTAAATCCAGTGATATTTGCGGATGAATATTCACTCGATGAAATGATCTTCTTTTCGCCATTATCCAGCACTTCTTTTACTTCAAGTCCAGATATATCAAGCTGACTGACCTCATCTTCAACATACTGAAGCTTAGAAGGAAGCTTAGTTATCTCTATTCCCGTTCTCTTAATTAAATATATTTTTGTCTTTACATTTTTAGATATCTCGCCTTCGGTATAAATGATGCTAATTTCCTGATTGCTACTACTTGAAGTACTATCAAAGCCCGAAATCATATCTGATGTTATATTTTTCTCGCTAATTTCTCCATTATCATATGTTGCGATAATCGATCCATTTATCCCCGAGAGAGAATAATTGTAATAAAATGTGTCCGTATCAAGCTTGCCATTTTCTAGGGAAATTGATGAAAGCTGTCTTGCCTTAACGGTTACGTCACAAATTACTTTTACTGTATTTTTATACATGTCAGTTACATAACCTACAGCCTCAAATGAACCTGGTGCAGCATATTTTGTCTTATCTATCGCATCCCACGTCACCTGCAGCTCGCTACTTGTATTGTTGCTCCAATTAATCGCTATATTCTTTGGAAGGCTGCTTGTTGGATCAACTCTTTCAGAAGTTGTGATAGTCATAGCAGCTATGCTACTAATAGTTGCTGGAAGGACGGAAATATTAGCAGTTACTTCGCAACCACAACATGTTCCCTTTACAGAGTATTCATTTCCTTCTATAACGTTGTATTTTTCTGGATCAAGAGCCTCCCACGTTATGGTCTCATCTGTCTCGTCACCATTTGACCAAGTTACTTTTGCCTTGCCAGGAAGAGACGGCGCAATTCCACATTTTGTCTCATAATTTACTTTAGAAAGAGTTGCTTTTACGGCGGTGGCAGGATTTACCTTTACCGTTACAGCAACCGATTTATCTTCATAGGTGCCTGTCACTGTATAGGTTCCACCTGATTTCATCATGTATTTTCTGGAAATGTCATCTAAACTTTCAAAGGTTGCTGAAGGTGTATTACCTGTCCATGTAATAGCTTCTTCATCAACATCTCCATTTGACCAGGTTACTGTAGCATTAGGTAGAACAGGTGCCGTGCCGCTAGGTGTTTCAATAACGGTGCTAGCCGATGGCATCTGGACGCTAGTTACTGTGGCGGGGTTTACATGCATTTTCTGTGACACTGGATAATCTATGAGTTTTCCATCGTACATAAAACTAGCTTTTCCTGTAATAACAAAATCTCCACCTTTTCTATTTTTATAATTCTCCAGCGACTCTTTATCCCAAGTTAATGTATAGTCGTCCGATTCCCCCATAAATTGGGTTGTTTGGGCAGAAATCCAGTCAGTAGCTAATGGATATCCAATACTTGTAATTCCTCTTTTAAATACAATAACTTCGCTATCTAGATTTTCTGGGCACTTTCCACTATCAGTCACTAAGGTATCTATCTCAACGCTATTTTTTCTACCATAGGATCTTACTATTGAAGCTGGTTTTACATGAACCTTCTGCTTCACATCGTATCCCATAGCTTTACCGGTCACATAAAAGTCTTTACTATATCTTACCGTATTCAGATTACTTTCGTCATAATCATCCCAGTCTACATTAACTGATACTTTATCATTGTTACTTAATGTAAGTTCCGCACTACTGCTGAGAGATGGGCTTATACCTGATTCTGTTTCCACTGTTTCAGGATCAACTGCTCCAACAACCGAAACGCCTTCTGATAGAACAACTACCTTTCTATCAATCGTTTTTTTGTTTGAACCCGTTCCTATACTTGCTTCTATCTGAACAGTTCCTGATTTTTGTACTGTTGCAACTCCAGCATCATCTATGCTTATAATGCTATCATCTGACGATTTCCACGTTACACCATCATACACTGGGCAATTGCAAGTTGTATTATCCGCAATAGCCCCATCTCCTGTTTGGGTGTATAACACATCAACAAGTAGCTTAAATGTTGCTGTATCTCCTTCATTTAATACAGTTGTACCAGATATCTCCATTTCTTTTACATTATTAACTGGGACTTCGATTTTTTGTATACAGGAACTATTCTGAAGTCCCGGAAGTGATGTCATTTCAACATCGTTCTTTGCATAAGACCCAGCTGTGCAGTACCAACCTGTTCTATATTCCCACGCATTATCATTTACAGGATTAAATGTCGACATTCCTGTAAATTTATAATCTGGATTTATTAATGCCGCATAATGTCCTGTCTGAACCCTATTTCCATTTATCTTAGGAAGATTATCCGTCCTTCTATAAGTTATCCAATCATTACGCTCGCCAATCCAGCCTTCTATATATGACTCTCCAACTGTATTCCAGGCTAAGTTTTCTCCGCATCCACCACAATTTGAATTAATTGACTGAATAACATCCAAGCACGACATTGAGTCCATACTATTTGGGCGTGCATGACCTCCCTTAATGGCTGCTTCTGCCGCTCTGATCTGAGCCGCCTGGGTGCAAAATTCTCCAATCTTAATTGGAACATAGTCACTTGGCTGTAGATTATCTTGAGGATTTCTAGGATCAGGATCTCCCGCATCACACGCAGCTTTACGAACTGCATTTACTCGATCAAGAAGTGTCTTTAAATCCGATGTATTATCCACACCTTCCACGCCAATAATAACTGTGTTATCACTGGCTTTAGATTCTATATTTTCTCTAATAGGAATATCTGCTGCCTGTACATTATATGAATTATTAATCGGCAGCATAGGACAAGCTAGCACCATCATCCCCGAAAGTACTAGTGATACGAACCTATATAGTTTTTTTCGCATAAGCACCCCTCCGAGCCATCCTAATACAAATGACTTTAATATCGCATTTATTTCCCCAAATAAACACATGTAACCCCGTATTCATATTTTACTTTTTGTAACGTAAAATTACAATCTTAAATGAGTCACCTTGCACGTCGGACGTAAAAAGTGACTCATTTTTATGTTATAAGTTTTGCGGTGTGACATAAAAAGAAAAGCCTGCAACCTGGTGAATGCTCCACATTGCCTACGCATATTGAAAAAAGAGTCACGCAGGTTATCCAGCAAATGCCAGACTCGCCATGAACAGGCTTAACTGTTTATATTATATCACTTTATTGGTATAAGTTAATATCTGTTTAATGAACCATTTGATCTAAAGCCATTTTAGCTATGGATTCAGATATGCCAGATTCGACCAAATCATTTAATGAACTCACTCCACTTCTGATTAATTCCATAGCTCTAAAAGCCTCGTTACACCCACGGTTTTTCCCATCTTTAAAGCCATCCTCATATTTTTCTTTTCCTACCAAACGCATCGTTTCTTCTTCGTTATATTCCATGAACAGCATACCTATCACCTCCGCTCTATGTGCCATTAGAAATGGCTTAATCTCGAAATCTACTGGCATATCATCTACTGCTTTTCCAACAGCTATTTCAATAGGCATTTCTTCTTCTGAAGTTGACTGTATTATTTCATTTTTATAATATCGTATTCTTTCCACAAACCAAGAATACTCCTTTAATGGTTTACAATTCTGTAGTAAATCATCGTTATATCCATAGTTTATGTTATACATATGGACACTTACTTCAATATCGGCAACACCTTGATACTTTTCATCAAATGAATCGCTGAGCTTTAATACTTGATCTTCCTTTTTCTTAACCCCGTTGTACAAAACGACAAGTCTGGGTGTTGGAAGTGGAATCCTCTTACTACTATATAGGTTATATTCATTTTTCTGAATATACTTATCGTATAACCTAGATGCATACATCAATTCTCGAACTGGCATATTGGGATTGTAAGTGCTTTGATGTTCAATGATTCCTATGATATCTTTGACCATTAGTGCCACATCATTTTTCATTCCCAAGTAAAGATAATTCTCTATCGTCATGATCTGCAAAGCTTCAGGATTCTCAATCTGCGTATGATTCATCGCATTAAATAAGGATAATGCCCACTCTTTATTCTCAGTACTACCAAAAATATAGGCAAATAGATCCGATTTAAACTCTCTATTTATTTCTGTCATTTAATTCCTCCAACCTTTTTTAATTGAATCTACGTAGATTGGAAGAATACTAGCAGAAATATCATGCCCCCGAAACCGCATAAATGCCCAGTTATGTTGCGCAACAAAAGTGAGCATTTTTATTCAATTTTCAAAATGGCTATTTTTAGCCATTTTATCCATCATTACAAATATAGACTATTTTTTAGCCTTCGTATTTTAAGAAAAATAGGGCTATTTTTTAGCTAAATGTAATAAAACGATTTGTTACATTTGACGAACGAAATTCGAGCATAACTCAAAGTGTAAACCACTTCGTTCTTGTTTAAGAAAAGTATAACATTGCGAGAAATGA
>CACWGK010000117.1 GCA_902760415.1 uncultured Lachnospiraceae bacterium | reverse complement strand
ATCTTGCTAACTTTCTTTGTATTCTCCATTTTAATATCCTCAACCTTCATTTATATTCTGCGAATAATTCGCTTTGTTTTATCTGATTGGATAATACAACAAACTGATGATACACTTATTAATTCTGTTGTGAATGGAGTATAGGATGTCGTAAATGGTTAAAATATCTTACCCATTAACTATATACTGATATATATCCTCTCTCACCGGTGTGTCCAGCTTCCACTCTATCTCAACCGCGGTCTTATCAGTATTCGGCATAATAAATGGTCTTGTATAACCTGTGGCTGTCATTCTGCCGAGGTAATAGAACTCCTTGGAGATTTTATCGTCCTTGTTCTTTCTCACGAAAAGTTCAACATCTATGCCGCGTTCTTTTGCATGAAGGAAGTTCTGTACATCTTCTGATTCAACAGTTCTGCTCTGCTTTGATATTGCGATGAGTGAGCTGCGGGATGTGAAATGATCTTCGTACTTTATAGTATCCTGAATATCATCACTTTTATCATAGTTGATGAAGACAGGAAATGTCTTAGTAGTCTTATCATACTTATAACCACCGATATTGAGTGGTACTTCATTATGCTCCCAGTTAAGAAGTCGACATGCATCTTCGTAGGTGTACTTCTGATACAGCACTAGCTCTGTATCTTGGTAGGTCTTTGAATAATCACGCTCGTATCTGTATCTTCCGAATTCAAGAAGTTCTTTCACAATGTCGTAGAACTCTTTGTTATGAATCATTTTCTGTAGAGGCTTGCTTATCTCGAAGTCACCATCCCGGCTCTTCTCGATAAATACACAATCCTCGTAGGTCTTCTTTCCGGAACCGGATGGGAACTCATTTGTAAGTACATTTACAACACTCTTCACAACCTTGTCCGGGCAGTCCTTGTTGTAATTCTCCTTCAGCGAAGTCTTCATCCCCTGAACCAGCGCGTCCTTATAAATCAGCATGCGAGATAACATTTCAAGCTCGTGAATACGCTTGCCACTTGCAAGCTTCTTGGAAATGAATTCGACTATCTTCTCTTCATTTGCGGAAAGTCTTACCTTATAATCCTTCTCATACTTCACCAGGAACTTGTAGTATGAGCCAAGTGAAATATTATCAAAGATTCGGATCACATCCATTTCGCCATATCTGTCAAAATCCATCAGGTTCGGAATACGTCCAAGTTTATATTTCAGATTCTTGTAGTTTTCCTTGATAAGCTTGATATCGCTGAAGTTCGCCGTATCGATTGCAGCGTATATTTTCTTCTTGGATATCTCATCAAAATGAATTGTCGAGATACCCGGGATAACTTTCTCCCCCTCAGTAACATAGCGGCGAATGTTATCCTTGTTGTAGGTCCTGTCGCCCGAAAGAGCAATCGGAATCATAAAGTTATTCTTATAGTTAGCAATGAAATCCAGAATAACTACGAAGTCCTTATCATCAGCCTTTCTGAGACCACGGCCAAGCTGCTGAACAAATACAATAGGAGACTCAGTAGGTCGGAGCATTACAACCTGATTCACCTCTGGGATATCAACACCCTCATTGAATATATCCACAGTGAAAATGTAATCGAGATAATCCCCATGCTTTGTTCCATCTATATCAACCTGAATATCCTTCGTGAGAAGTTCTATCGCAGCTTCTCTTTCTTCCTGAGAATCTGCCCCGGTAAGAGCCTTCGTCTTATATCCTCTATCATTAAATATACCACTTAGAGTTTCTGCTTCCTTCCTGGAACTACAGAAGATAAGTCCCTTCACTCTGTCACCTGAATAACCGTAGAAATTCATCTGCTTGATGATATAATCCACTCTCTTATCAGATACAAGGAATCTAAAGTTTTCTATTTCAGTTTTTTCATCGATGACAATTCCATCCATTTCCATATCTGTTATACCAAAGTAATGGAATGGACAGAGGAGATTTTCCTCCATAGCCTGCTGAAGTCTAATCTCAAGAGCAATGTTGTGATCAAATGTCGCGAACACATCAAAGTCATCTGTACGTTCAGGAGACGCCGTCATACCAAGCCAAAACTCCGGCTCAAAATAATCCATAATCTTCTGATAACTTGCCGCCCCTGTTCTATGCGCCTCATCTATGACAATAGTTTTAAAACAGTCCTTCTGGAACTGCGTCATAACTTCTTCCTTTGACATCATTTGCATAGTAGCAAAAAGGATATCTGCATCAGTATCCTTGCTATTACCAGAAAGAAGTCCGTATGTCTTACTTCGACCAAATACATTTTTATATGACTTCATCGCCTGCTTTGCAATCTGCTCACGGTGGACGATGAAAAGAATACGGTTGGATTTCTTAGAATTATTCTTGAAACCACTCTTCACATTACCATCATTATCACCCATCGCATCACGGAGTCCAAAGGCAGATGCATACGTTTTGCCCGTCCCGGTTGCTGATATAAGTAGTGCTTTATCTTCTCCTTGTTCTCTTATCCTTTTCAGGTTATTGATAAAGTCCACCTGCATCGAATTTGGTGAAAGTCTATATTGATCCAATGAAACAACAGGGCTTGCCTGTGCAGCAAGTTTTCTCTGTTTCTTTATTGTCTGATATTTTGTTCTGTATTCCTCAATAAACTCCTCATACTTACTTGTATGATTCTTATCATCCCACAGCGCATCAAAAGCAGACTGGATGTTCTTATACATTTCACCTTCATCTGTTGATACCATTTTGGTATTCCACTCTTTATTTACAGAAAGAGCTTTGCCGGTCATGTTGGAACTACCAATGATAAATGTATATGTCTCATCACGCTTAAAGATATAGCCTTTTGTATGGAATCCGATTCTTTCGGTGTCAGGTGTTGGAGTTGTACCATCTTCTAAAACTGCACTCTCACCACCTATATATTCTCCATCGGATATTCCTGATAGCACTGCATCCTCATGATACATACGTAGCTCGATATTCTTAAACTCCGCGAGCTTATCAAGTGCTTTGGGATCTGTGAACACATTGTAATCAGTTGTAAGAACCTTTCCCGGAACACCTCTCTCTTCAAGTTCCTTAAATGTAAGAAGCAGTGGCTCTATTCCACCGAGAGTTATAAAGGCAACACTAAAAGTAAAGGAGTCACATCTCTTAAGTTCTTCCTCGATAGATGTGAGAACCTTTACTCCCTTTGTATGATCATTTGATATGAAATCCGGCTTATATGCAGCACTGGATTTATTGGTTGAATCTATAAATGCAGTGGTTGCACCAGATATAATTTTTTCTTTATTGTTCATTAAAAATTTACCTCGACTAAAGCCATATGAATACAATATATCATATACACTCTTTCTATAAAAGAAAGAACAGCCGAATTGATCATCAACTGTTCTTTCATAACGGTATTATTTTATAACAACACTCTCACTCTTACGAATGTTGATCTCAACTGCAAGCGAACCATCTGAAGAAGAAACTTCCCTAGTTGTAAAAGCCTCTTCTGTATTTATATCTTTCATATTATTTGTATTCCTTATATATTTACTATCTCAAAACCAAAACTGGTTGATGCAATAGATCTGATATCATTGGATAGTATAATTCCTTATTATCCGCCTGTGATATGGTTGATATCTGTCTTCCAGCATCTTTTGAGGAAGCTCCACAATGATAAATCTTCTCGCCTCTACACTTATAGTCAATTATTATATATCTATCATGAAATTTACCCCCAGTTTTCTGAAAAGTTATATTTACATTAGGGTATTCTGAATTGAATAAATTAAATTCTGTTCTAGTAAGATGCCTTCCCACATTATCACTAAATATTATTACATCTACACTTGAAGGAACATTTCTCAGTAAAAACAAAGTTTTTGAACCTATATAATTATCTACCACATATATTTTCTTTTATATCGCTAATATCCTTCGTGTTCTCAGAAGTCTGTAATGATAATTGAAGCAATTCTGAAGACGAAGCTAACATTGGACCTGTTTGGATAAAATCTTTCATTCTTTTAAATGCTTTTACTAATTCCCTACTTTGATGAGTTGCTAACTCTCCCTTTAATACAGTCATTAGCATATAAATACCTTGTTCAGTGAAAGCATACGGCATATATTTAAGATTTTTTCCTCGTCCTGTTCCATCTTTCAAGGTGAAATTTTTGCACCTTGAAAGTTCATCTATATCTTCTTCATTTAGTTGAAACATGAAATCGTCACCAATGAACTTTTCTTTATTATTTTTCACCTGTCTGTTGAAGTTCTTTGTTTCATATCCATATATTTGAGCAAGGTCTCTATCCAACATTACTTTTTTGCCACGTATCTCATAGATGTTTTTCTTTAATGAATCTACTGTAATTTCAACCGGTACGAGCTCATTAACTTTTTCTGACAATTCCATTTCCTCCATTCTTTTGATACTTAAATACTGAATTTTCAATTATACACATAAAAAAACATCGTATTATACAGATTGTAACCGAGTTAATAAATCTGTCACTATTCCATGATCCAGAATCATAGAGATTCCAAAACACTTTTTACCTGCATCTTTAATAGACGCGCCTATATGATATACTTTAGAACCATCTAATATTATAAACCTATCATGAAAAACTTGAGTTCTTTTAACTATAAGGTTCGGATACTGTGCGTTAAAGTTAGCTATATCAGTATTTGATAATCTTGCATTAGAATATGTTATTATTTTTACATCCACTCCAGTATTTTTCTTGGATAATATATTTAAAGTATCAATATCCACATAGCTATCAATTAATACTATTTCACGCTGCGCTTTTTGAATTATCGAAACAATTAAACTAAAAGCATCATATATTTGACCGTCAAAAAATATCTTCTGTTCTGATTCGGCATGGTTTTCAATATACTGAAACACCTTATCAAATTTTTCATCAGTAGATTTTTGATATTCGAGTTGTTTTAATTCAATATTACTAACTTTTTCAAATAGCAATGCATTATTAGCTATAAAACGTCTCATTTCAACAAATGAATTCATGATACGTATCGATACTTGAATTGCTATATCACTTCTAAGAATTCCAGAAAGCATTGCTATGCCTTGTTCGGTAAACATATATGGTCTATATCTTCTGCCACCACTTCCATTTGAGGTCACAATTTGTGACCTCAAATCATCGTACTCTTCTTTTGTCAATTGAAAACGAAAGTTATCGGGAAATCGATCAATATTTCTTCTAACTGCCTGATTAAACATTTTATGTGTCCAAACTTGATGTATTATCATCAGTGGATAATCTTGATTCACCTTTAATAGCACGCTCGATTTCCGCTCTATAAATAATTAATCTAAATAGATAATCTGGTAATTATCTCTTCCCCGCTTCCCAATCTTGAACCGTTCTGTATGGAATACCATAATAATCACAAAACTCTCTTCGATTCATTTACCTCTTCAATATCAGCCCTTCACCCTTTGTCCACCGAAGGCATGTATAGATCTCGTGCCAGCCTTTACTCTTCCGCCCTGCAGGCTTCCCTTTGGAATGAAAAGCTCATCACCGGCATGCAGTACATATTCTTTTCCATCTATAGTTACGATATATTCTCCTTCTACACAGAGCATATATTCGTCATAATCGTGAGTATGTTCCTTAGATACTCTGTCAGCCTTATATATCCAAAATGCCATCTGGCTTCCGTCATTTGCTGTATAATAGTAGCCTTCTATATCCGGCGTATTCTGCTGATCAGCAGGTATCATATTTTCTTTTCTAAACATAAATTCTGGAAAGTTCATTTTATTAATCCTCACAAATAAAATCTTCTGTCTTTAGGTCGCAGTAATATCTTCCCTTTATTGCGGTAAACTTGAGAACGCAGTAATCTGGATCAGTCACACCCTTCTTGTAGAACATGGTATCTCCTCTTCTCCAGATCATATTCTTTGTTTCCTGATCTGTCAGAACTTCCATGGTTCCAATTAACATGACGCCCTCATATTTGATCAAGCCCTTACGATAGAAATATATGCTGGCATTTGGATTATCCCGAAACTGCTTAACCCTCAAAGAAGATGTATTCGTAGAAAAATAAAA
>CACWGK010000116.1 GCA_902760415.1 uncultured Lachnospiraceae bacterium | reverse complement strand
GATGGTACGCCACTTTATGAAAATGCAGATCCACTGAGGGGCGAGCATCCTCATTGGGGAACATATATATTTGATTATGGTAGAAATGAGGTTCGTAACTTCCTCATCGCAAATGCTCTGTATTGGGCAGATAAGTATCATGTCGATGGTATCAGAATGGATGCGGTTGCGTCTATGCTATATCTTGACTATGGTCGTCAGGGCGGCGAGTGGAGACCTAATAAGTTTGGTGGAAATGAGAATCTCGAAGCTGTAGAGTTCATTAAGGAACTTAACTCTAAGATGAACGAACTTTATCCTGAGGTTATGATGATAGCAGAAGAGTCCACAGCTTGGCCTATGATGACTCATAAGGTTGAAGAAGGCGGACTTGGCTTTGACTTCAAGTGGAACATGGGATGGATGAATGACTTCCTGAATTATATCAGCCTTGATCCACTTTATAGAAAGTATCATCACAATGAGCTTACATTTAGTATGGTATACGCCTTCAGCGAGAACTTCATCCTTGTTCTTTCACATGACGAGGTTGTTCACGAGAAGCGCTCTATGATAGAGAAGATGCCAGGCGGCTACGAAGATAAGTTCTCAAATCTTCGTACAGCATACGGTTTCATGGCTACACATCCGGGCAAGAAGCTGCTCTTTATGGGACAGGAGTTCGCACAGATGAAGGAGTTCAATGAGTCGGAAGAACTTGATTGGTCACTCTTCGAGTTTGATGCACATAATTGCATCCGCGACTTCGTGAAGGAGCTTAATAGTCTCTATCTTACAGAGCCTGCGCTTTACGAGAAGGATAATGATCCTGATGGATTCTCTTGGATTAGTGCAAATGACGCGAATAGGTCTATCATTTCATTTGAAAGAAGAGGCTCAAAGCCGGAGGATACACTTCTTATCATATGTAACTTTACTCCAATAGATGCTAAGAGTTACAAGCTTGCGGTTCCAACTGCTGGCAAGTGGAAGGAAATCTTCTCAAGTGATCTGTCGAAGTTTGGCGGCGAGGGCCACAACAACAAGACTGTTAAGCAGTCAAAGGCTGGAAAGGTTGATGGCAGAGAGAATTATATTTCTATCACAGTGCCTGCACTTTCAATATCTGTATTTAAAAAGAAGTAAGTGATAATTAAAAAAAGAAGTAAATAATTTTTTGGTTAGAAGTAAGTAATAATAGAATAATATTTAAATGAAAAAAGAGATGCATGTTTGAGAGTCACCTCAAAGCTTGTCTCTCTTTTTTCTTGTTATACCCCTTGACAGGTTTGATAAAATATATATTAGGGTTAATTTAAAAATGGTTTTCAAATTTGTTAATTTACAAAATAATTAGGAGGAAAATGGCATGACAAAGATAGACATTATATCTGGATTTCTTGGTGCCGGAAAGACGACACTTATTAAGAAGCTCATCGGCGAAGCATTTAAGGGTGAGCAGGTAGTTCTTATTGAAAATGAGTTTGGTGAGATCGGTATTGACGGTGGCTTCCTGAAGGATGCAGGCGTAAATATCACAGAGATGAACCAGGGCTGCATCTGCTGTTCACTTGTAGGTGACTTTGGAGAAGCTCTGAAGCAGGTTGTAAATGATTATCACCCAGACAGAGTTATAATCGAGCCATCAGGTGTTGGCAAGCTTAGTGACGTTATCAAGGCTATTCAGAAGGCTTCTGAAAATGTTGAGATAGCACTTAACAGTGCAACAACTGTAGTAGATGTTACTAAGGCTAAGATGTATATCAAGAACTTTGGTGAGTTCTTCCTTAATCAGATTGAGGCTTGTGGAACTGTAGTTCTCAGCCGTACACAGAATGTTGATGAGACAAAGCTTCTTACGGCTGTTGATATGATCAAGGAGCATAACTCAGAAGCGCGTATCATCACTACCCCATGGGATGATATAACAGGCGAGATAATCTTAGACGCTATGGAGCATTCATCATCTATTGAAGACATCATGAAGAACTTCAAGTATGATCCTGAGGTTGACGTCGAAGATGACGATGAGCATCATCACCATCACCACCATGATCACGACGACGATGACGACGAACACGAGCATCATTGCTGCCACCATCATGACGATGATGATGACGAAGATGAGCATCATCACCATCACCACCATGATCATGACGATGACGACGATGACGAGCATGAGCATCATTGCTGCCACCATCATGACGACGATGATGACCATGATGACTATGATGAGCATGAACATCACCACGAACATCACTATGATGAGCACGGTGTATGCAGCTGCGGACATCATCACCACCATCACCATGGTCACGATGCTGACGAAGTATTTACAAGCTGGGGCAAAGAGACAGCACACAAGTACAGCGCAGAGGAGCTTAAGGCTATCCTTGATAAGCTTTCAGTAGAAGAGGATAATCCATTTGGTATTATCTTACGTGCAAAGGGAATCGTTCCTGATAAGGACGGTAAATGGCAGGAGTTCGACCTTGTTCCAGGCGAGTATGAGATAAGAGAGGGTTCACCAGACTATACAGGTAAGCTCTGTGTTATCGGAAGCAAGCTTGATGAGGCTAAGATTGCAGAACTCTTTGGCCTGTAAGATTCATTTCGAAGATAAAGTCAATCAAAAAGATAAGCTAATCAAAGAGATAAGCGTATCTTATCAAACTATATAAGAGGTTATAGATATGTTTAATAATGAACCGAAGGAAATCCCAGTATATGTCTTTATGGGATTTCTTGGAAGCGGTAAGACAACATTTGCAATAGATACACTCCTTCGTCAAGGCTTCACAGAGAGTGCGCCAACACTTCTTCTTGCATTCGAGGATGGAGAAGTTGAGTACGACACTGCAGAACTTGAGAAGGAAAATATCCATCTCGAGATTATCTCTGAAGAGGAGTTCACATCAGAGAAGCTTCTGGAGCTTGGACGTGAGTATAATCCTGAAAATGTTATCGTCGAGTATAACGGTATGTGGGAGCTAGACAGACTCTTCCAGATCAAGGTTCCACAGGGCTGGACAGTAGTTCAGGTTATATCCTTCGTGGATGCGACGACATTTGATGTATATGTTAACAATATGAAGAAAATCATGATGGACCAGCTCAGAAATGCTGACATGATTATCTTCAATCGTTGCGATGAGAATACAAAGACTGCTGAATATCGTAGAAGTATCAGAGCTGTCAACAGACGTGCTCAGGTAATCTTCGAAGATAAGTCAGGCAATCCACTTAATACAAATGACGAGGTTATACTTCCATACGATATAGATTCAGACACTATCGAGCTTGCCGAGGAAGATTTCGGTCTCTTCTATATAGATGCAGCTGATAATCCTGACAGATATGTAGGAAAGAAAATCAAGTTCAAGGCTCAGGCTCATAGACCATCTAACTACAAGGACGACGAGTTCGTACCAGGAAGATTCGCTATGACATGCTGCGCCGATGATATAGCATTTATCGGCTTCAAGGCATACTATAAGGGCGCCAAGACTCTGAAGGATAGAGACTGGATCATCGTTGAGGCAACCATCGGCAAGGAGTTCTACCCAGAGTTCCAGGGCGAAGGTCCAATCTTCAACGTAAGCAGCGTATCCGTGACAGGACCAGCCGCCGACGACCTGGTATACTTCACTTACTAAAATAACTTTGGACAGCTTGAATTAACTCGCTACGGTGAAATAATCAATTAGCTCTGTTTTGTTTTATTCATGATGAATAGCAAGACAGAGCTTTTGTTATGTGGGATATGGCTAACATCTTCTTATAAAATCAATGTTTTGTCTGCCTTTACGACATGATTTCCGGTTCAAGAAGAGAGCTGAGGCATACGTTTACTTCGGATATCAAGCATTTGTCTGCTTTTACGACATGATTTCCGGTTCAAGAAGAGAGCTGTGGCATACGTTTACTTCGGATATCAAGCATTTGTCTGCTTTTACCGTATAATTTCCGGCTCAAGAAGAGAGCTGAGGCATACGTTTACTTCAGATATCAGGCATTTGTCTGCCTTCATACATATGGAAAGCAAGTTTGGGAAGGCAGAGAAGAGCCATCAGCTAATTTTGAAGCGGAAAGTATCATAGAATTAGCTGGAAAAGCAAGTTTGGGAAGGCAGAGAAGCCCCACCACAAACTAAAATAATTTGTGGTTGAAATAATGGGGCGGAGTTATTACAATAGTAAATACTCTGACTATAACAATTTAATGTACAGTAAAGTATATAGCGGATTGACCTTGGGTATAGACGGTATGATGATCTCCGTTGAGACGGATACCAGTCAGGGACTCCCGGGGCTTAATCTTGTTGGTTATCTTGCATCTTCTGTGAAGGAAGCTGGCGAACGTGTTCGTGCGGCCCTCAAGAATACAGGAGTATCGCTGCCAAGCCGCAGGATAACTGTCAATCTATCGCCAGCGGATACAAGGAAGGATGGTGCGCTCTTTGACGTAGCTATCGCCGTTGGTATCATTTTATCCCTAGAATATTTTGATATAAGTGACACATTGTACGAGGAGATTCAGCGTACACTTTTTTTGGGTGAGCTTGGGCTGGATGGGACCGTGCTTCCGATAAGGGGGACGCTTCCTATAGTTGACTGTGCCGCGAAGAGCGGGATAAAGCGCGTGATTCTTCCGGCGGAGTGTGCCGCAGAAGCTTCATATATAAAGGATGTGGAGATATGCCCGGTGAGTCATATGGCTCAGGTGCTGAGTATATTTATAGAAGGAAAATGGCCCGAATCTTACGTTAAGTCTGATATCGAGGAAGAGTCGGATGAGGTGCTGGTTGATATGGCGGACATTCGTGGGCAGGAAATGATGAAGACAGGCATTATTATAGCGGTTGCCGGGTTTCATAACATTTTGCTTACGGGAGCAGCGGGGGCGGGGAAGACTATGATAGCAAAGTGTATCCCGGGAATCATGCCGCCCCTTAGCTACGAAGAATCGATGGAGCTAACCAAGATATATAGCGTGGCGGGACTGCTCGGGCACGAGTCGGGATATATCCGGACCAGGCCATTTAGAAGCCTCAGCCAGAATATATCGCAGGTGACACTTCTAGGCGGAGGTATGAACTCGAGACCTGGGGAAGTGACGCTGGCGACGGGAGGTGTTCTCTTCCTGGACGAGTTTCCGGAGTTTCCCAGAAATGTTATCGAAAGCTTGAGACAGCCTATGGAAGATAAGACGGTGACTGTTTCAAGGCTTAAGGCATCCTATACTTATCCGGCAAGATTCATGCTCGTGTCTGCACGGAACAATTGTCCCTGTGGCTTCTTTCCAGATAGGAAGAAATGTCATTGCAACGCAAGGGAAATCAAGAAGTATCAGGAGAAGATAAGTCATCCTATTATGGACAGGATAGATATAAGGCTGGAGATAAATCCAGTGTCATATAATGATCTCTTCTCGGCAGAGGAAGGGATGTCTTCGAGTGCGGCCAGAGACAAGATCATGGAAGCAAGAGAAAGACAAGAGGTGCGCTTTAGACATGAAGAATTCTCATTTAACTCCGAGATTCCACAAGGGAAGATTGAAGAATATATAAAGCTGGGGAGTGGACTTGAGGAACTGCTTCAGGAAACCTACGAGGCCAGCAATATGTCGGCGCGGGGCTACTTCAGAGTGCTGAGGCTCGCGAGGACGATTGCTGACATCGGGGGCAGAGATGATATAACGCTAGAGGACGTGGAGCAGGCTCTCTACTATAGAAATGAGAATGAACCAACTAACTGGTTATAGGAGGAGATTATGATACTGGATAAGATTACAAATGATGAGAAGAAGCAGACGGAGATTGCATATATGTGGCTGGGGCATCTTAGAACTATCCCTGTGAGAGACATGAATCGTATTATGAATATATTTGGATCGGTCATAAGTACATTTGACGCTATGTATAAGGACGATAAGGTTCTTACTGGAATGGTGGATGCAAATGCTATAAAGCCAGAAACTAAGGATGAGATAATGAGGGATGACGTTGAGACATGGTTTGACTGGAACCAGAGAAAGAGAGAAGAGAAGTCCATACTCTGCGTGACACCGGAATCAGAAAGCTATCCCTC
>CACWGK010000115.1 GCA_902760415.1 uncultured Lachnospiraceae bacterium | reverse complement strand
GAAGTAACGACCAAATACTGTTGAAGATGTGATAAATGCAAATACAAGCACTACTGCAAGTATCCAGATAAGCATTACTGGAATACCTTTATACTGTGAAAGCTTGATAGAATAAATAACGATAAGTACATCGATAATTACAATCTTTGCTATAGCAGCTACAGAAGATGCATTCTCATAACCCTGCTTCTTCTTCTTAGCTACACTGATAAGTGTATAAACAAATAATCCAATAGCAACTACGATACCAACTATAATTGCTGATTTACAATTACCCTTTTCATCAAGTCCAGGAATCTGGATATAAGATGTGAAAAGGTTAAGGAACTTAGGATTCATAACTGCTATAGTTCTTGAATCAAGTACGACTCTCGCAAGTCCTCTGAAGAGGAACATACCAGCAAGTGTACAAATAAATGGTGGGATGTGTATATATCCTACTAACCATCCTTGCCATATACCAATAACTATTGAAACTGACATAGATACAAGGATTGCAAGTATTGGAGCATATCCACTATCCATCATCTTTGCTGCAAGTGCAGCTGAGAGACAAAGTGTAGAACCGACTGAAAGGTCTACGTTACCACCAGTAAGAATACATAGAAGCATACCACATGCCATAACCAGAACGTACGCATTCTGAAGCAGAAGGTTTGACATATTCTGAGGTAGTATTAGTTTTCCACCTGTAAGCACTGTGAAGAAGATAAATACTATTACAAGTGCAATTACCATGGTGTATTTCTTGATAAATGCTTTTACATTCATTACTAACTCCTCCTGAGTTTCGTATATTAATCTCTAGTTTTTATAATTTGGCTTAATTATTGTGAGAAAGTATCGCACTCATGATCTTCTCCTGAGTAGCTTCCTCTGCTTTGAACTCGCCCACTATTTCTCCTTCGTTCATTACGTAGATTCTATCGCACATACCGAGGAGCTCTGGAAGTTCGGATGATATCATAACAACCGCTTTTCCTTCAGCAACCATCTGATTCATGATTGAATAGATCTCGTACTTAGCACCTACGTCGATACCTCTAGTAGGTTCATCAAGTATAAGGACGTCTGGTTCGGCAAACATCCATTTTGAAAGGAGAACCTTCTGCTGATTACCACCAGACAGATTTCCAACAGCCTGTTCAACACTAGGTGTCTTAGTCTTCATTGCGTCTACATATTCCTGAGCAACTTTCGTTTCCTTAAGGAAATCAATGATACCTCTATTAGACACCTTTTCCATCTTAGCCATAGTTGTATTCTTCGCTATAGAATCTGGAAGAACCAGGCCATTGGTCTTTCTATCTTCAGTAACATATGCAAGGCCATGCTGAATAGCATCGTGTTCATTTTTCAACTTAACCTCTTCACCCTTAATGAACTCTTGGCCCGATATGTTGCTACCATAACTTTTTCCGAAAAGTGACATAGCAAGTTCAGTTCTACCAGCTCCCTGAAGTCCTGAGAAACCAACGATTTCTCCCTTATGAACCTTGAAACTAACCTTGTTATCCATACATTTCTCTGTATATACAGGATGGTATACAGTCCAGTCCTTAGCTTCAAAAACGACTTCACTACTTACATTATGCTCACGAGTTGGGTAACGGTCTGTTAGTTCACGACCAACCATTCCCTTAATGATACGGTCTTCATCAATGTTGTGATCTGGATTGTCCATTGTCTCGATGGTTGAACCATCTCTGAGGACTGTTATACGATCTGCAACGTATGAAACCTCATTTAACTTATGCGTAATGATAATAGAAGTAAGTCCTTCTTCTTTGAATCCAAGAAGCATATCTAGCAGCATCTTCGAGTCTTCCTCATTCAGTGATGAAGTAGGCTCATCGAGGATAAGAAGCTTAACGTTCTTTGAAAGCGCTTTTGCTATCTCAACCAGCTGCTGTTTACCTGTACCTATATCCTTGATCAAAACTGATGGGCTTTCCTTAAGACCTACTCTTCTCATCTGTTCGCCGGCCTTAACAAAAGTCTCACCCCAGTTAATTTTTCCGATTTTATTAGCTCTTTCATTTCCCAGGAACATATTTTCTGCAATTGTAAGCTCAGGTATTAAAGCAAGTTCCTGATGAATAATAACTATTCCTAGTTCTTCGCTATCATGAATATTATGAAATTCACACTCTTTACCATTATATATAATGTCTCCAGTATACTCTCCAAATGGGATAGTTCCTGAAAGAACATTCATCAGTGTTGATTTACCAGCACCATTCTCTCCAACCAACGCATGTATCTCACCGCGTTCAACCTGAAGGTTGACATTGTCCAGCGCTTTTACACCGGGATAAAGTTTGGTAATTTCTTTCATTTCCAATATATAATCAGACAAGTCATTACCTCCTTTGAAAAATATTCTCAAAAAATTATCTCGTCACTCGGCCCGATCAAGAAGACCGGGCCTTTCTTGGGACGAGAAATATGTTAAATGTACTTAAAAACTAGTTAGTAGGATGTGGATATCCATCATCATCCATTGTGTAATATCCTGTATCAACAAGTTCCTTCTGGATGTTGTCCTTTGTAACAACTGTAGGAACAAGAAGGTATGAAGGAATGATTCCTGTACCATTGTCATATGAAGTTGTATCATATGCACACTCGAAGTCCCAACCAGAACCATCGATAAGTGCTGCATCAGGTGTTTCACCATTAAGAAGTGCGATACCTACATCAAGAGTAACGACTGCCTCGTTTGCAACAGCCTTGTAAACTGTCATTGTCTGCTTTCCATCTACGATGTTAGCAAGGTTAGCCTCATCACCATCCTGACCTGTGATGATAACTGAGTTTGTACCAGCATAGTCAGACTCGATAGCCTGTGTAACACCAAGTGCTGTTGAGTCATTTGAGCAAAGAGCAACATCAAGCTGTGTACCATCTGAGTAGTTAGATCCAAGAATGTTCTGGAATCTTGTCATAGCTGTAGCTGTATCCCAAGCCTTTGTAGCAACCTGATCAAACTCTGTCTGTCCTGAAGGAACAACGAGCTTTCCTTCATCGATATATGACTTAAGAGCATCGTATGCACCATTGAAGAAGAATCCAGCGTTGTTATCAGCAGGATCACCGGCTGTAAACTCAATGTTGAAAGGACCTTCAGCATTGTCAAGATCAAGCTGATCTCTTACGAACTCGCCCTGAAGCTTACCAACTGTATAGTTATCAAATGATACATAGTAGCTTACTGCATCTGTGTTCATGATCAGACGGTCATAAGAAATAACTGGGATTCCCTCTTCCTTAGCATCTGAAAGAACCTGAGTAAGTGACTCACCATCGATTGCTGCGATAACGAGAAGATCTACATCATCAGCGATAAGAGACTCGATATCCTTAACCTGCTGGTCAATCTTGTTATCTGAGTAAGTAAGTGATACTTCGTATCCCTTGTTTTTGAACTGCTCCTCAAGATAAGAACCATCACGATTCCATCTCTCAAGAGACTTTGTAGGCATTGCGATACCTACCTTCTTGCCACCTGCACTAGCTGTATCATCAGCTGAATCATCAGCTGTGTCTGAAGCTGAAGCATCTGCTTCTTCCTCTGTAGCCTCTGTAGCGGCTGCTGTTGTAGCCTCTGTATCAGCAGTGTCATTTGATGCTGTGTCTGAAGCAGCTCCACAACCTGTTAGCATACTTGCTACCATAGCTGTTCCAAGCACACCAGCGAGAAACTTTTTCTTAAACATAATTAAAAACCTCCTTTTATGATTTACTATGTTTATCTCGTTTCCGATGTACACATAGTAACACAGAATATGTAGCAATAGTTTGCGAGTGTCTTTCAATTTTAGACAATATGTTGATATAAAAAACACAAAAATAGCACTATCTTGTCATGATAGTGCTATACATAACAAATATGTGCTATTCAATTGTTGTTTATATGAGTATTAGTACTATATCTACTTAATTTGTTACATTCATATAGACTTCGTCCTTCATATGGAAGCCTGTTGCTATAACTGTATCATCCATATTATCTGCTGTAACAGCTATAGGACTAAGATAACAATATGGTACATCGTAGCTTCCATCATTTATTGTTCCTGTCATAGAATCTGTAACACTAGCGATTTCTTCACCCTTTGCCAAAGCGATAGCATATTCCGCTGCAGTCTGAGCAAGTTTTTCAACAGGTTTATAAACCGTCATAACCTGAACGCCCTCAACTACTCTCTGACAAGCCTCAAGGTCCGCATCCTGACCTACAATCTTTACCTTACCGGTAAGCCTTGCCTCCGAAAGCGTCCTATTAACCATAGTGGCTATATTATCATTTCCACACATTATGGCATCTACATCTTCAAGCTCAGTCAAATGTTCACTTAAATAGGTTGCTGCATCTTCTGCTTTCCAACCTGGTGCATGATACACATCAACTATCTCTATATCATTGTCACTCATAACTTTCTTAAAGCCGCTTTCAACAAGAGATACGTTGTTATCCTCATTTGGTCCTGACAGCATCATCACTTTCTTATTTGGAAGTCCCGCTTCCACAAGTGCTTCTCCCATCAGCTGACCAACCATCTCATTATCAAAGGAAAGATATACGTCTACATCTGCATTTTTAATAAGACGGTCATAAGCTATAACAGGAATACCAGCACTCTTCGCCTCTGCCACAACATCACTAAGACTATCAGAATCGATACATACTATAATAAGAACATCAACCTTCTTATCTATAAGGTACTTAATCTGCTGCTTCTGAGTCTCGATATCACCGTTAGCATTTTGCAGGTTAACCTCGGCATCCTTATCGAGCTCCTTAATCTTCGCATCGAAAATATCTGTATCTCTCTGCCATCTCTCTATAAGATATGAATCTATGCTGAAGCCAATAGTCAGATGATCTACCTCTTTCTCCTCAACAGAATCATTACTGGCATCTCCTTCCACCGAACCGCAGCCCGTAACCAGAAGAAGCATGGTGATAAGCATAAATGATATGAGTAATTTAATCTTCCTAAACATTTCTAATTCTCTCTAACTCATTCTAAATGTAATACGACATTATACTTTATCTTTATATTCCGTAGGTGAGAGTCCCACGATCTTTTTGAATATTCTACTGAAGTAATTAGGATTAGCATATCCAACTTCGCCGCAGAGCTCCTTCATGGACATATCAGTTGTCTCGAGAAGTTCCTTCGCTTTATCAATTCTGAGCGTTGTCAGATAATCAATAAAGTTCTCACCTGTATTTTCCTTAAATATCTTACTAAAGTAGTAAGGACTAATGTCTATCTCGCGGGATATATCATCTAAGGATATATCTCTCTGGAAGTTAGCCAAGATATAATCCTTAGCTTTATCTATAACACCATTCGAACGATTCTCCTGACGACGTTTAACATTCTGACACGACTCAGATATCTTGTCTATAAACCATTTTCTAAGACTATCATAGCTTTCTGTTCTATTGATCACTCCCAGATAGTCCTGACGAGATCTGAATTGATATACTCCAGCTCCCTTCTCATATGCAAGGGTTTCAGCTTTTAATACAAACTCTAAAACCTTAAGCTTTATATCTTCAGGATATCCGCTATAAGTTGAAGTCATCCAGTCAAAGAACTGATTACTTGCTGCAACAGCCTCTTCAAGCTCACCTCTCTTAACAGCTTCAAAGAGCTGATTTTCTTTATCTACAGGATAATTATCCTCATACTCAGGTCCAGCAGTAAGGTCCTCTCTATGTATAACAGAACCACTAGACTGTGCAAGGCTTTCCAGTGCTTCATTATAAGAAAGCATTTGATTATCAAGAGTATGTACACTTCCTATACCAACTCTGAACACCGCCTCAAGCTGAGAATTAAGTCTTCTGACCATATTTCGAGCATTATCGATTATCTCGATTCGCTCATTATACTCCATTTCCTTATTATCATAAGGAATAAAGATAGCAATCTTGTTGGCCATAATATTTCCGATAAATGAATCGAAGTAGCTCTTAACTATCTCACGAAGATCGCGGAACTTATTCTGGAGTCTAACGGAAGTACCAACAGCATTTGTAAGATATCCATCCTGCTGCTCATCACCGAAAACA
>CACWGK010000114.1 GCA_902760415.1 uncultured Lachnospiraceae bacterium | reverse complement strand
CATTTCTCTGATAACAACTGGAACTTCCTTAAGACCTGCCTGTCTAGCAGCTCTCCAACGTCTTTCACCTGCTATTATCTCATAGGTCTTTCCCTTCTTGGAAACAACAATAGGTTCGATAATTCCATATTTCTTTATAGAATCAGCAAGTTCTAGTAATGCGTCTTCATTAAAGTTTTTTCTAGGCTGTCCACGATTAGGCTCAATCTCAGTGATTTTAAGCTTTGTCTCTGCAGGAACTTCTTTTACTACTTCCTTAACAACCTCTTTTTCTTTAACAGGCTTTTCTTTAGTTGTAGATACTTTCTTCTTAGTTTTACTACTTCCTTAACAACCTCTTTTTCTTTAACAGGCTTTTCTTTAGTTGTAGATACTTTCTTCTTAGTATCATTTACATTAGATTCATCATTTGAATCTGTAGTAAAGAGTTTATTTAATCCCTTTCCTAAAGTATTTCTCTTTGCCATAATTCCTCCAACAATAAATACATATTTAGATATACTCTATTGATTTATTGAAATAATTTATTCTTTATAACTTCATCTGCGAGTTTTCTATATGCCTCTGCTCCTGTAGATCTTGGATCATACAGATTTATAGGAAGTCCAAAGCTTGGAGCTTCAGCAAGTCGTACATTTCTTGGAACTACCGTGTTATATATAACTTCGTCCAGATTCTCGCGTACATTCTTAACTACTTCTTCAGATAGATTATTTCTTGAGTCATACATGGTAAATACAACTCCTTCTATCTCTAGATGTTCATTAAGTTTCTTCTTTATCATATTTATAGTATAGATTAACTGAGATAATCCCTCCAGAGCATAGAACTCACACTGAATAGGAACTATTACAGTATCTGCCGCAGTCATAGAATTGATAGTAAGCATTCCAAGAGCTGGTGGACAATCTATTATAATGAAATCAAAGTTCTTTCTAACCTTATGGATTATATTCTTAAGAGTGTATTGTGGCTTCTCAAAATCTATAAACTCTACCTCAGCTCCAGCTAGATTCTGGCTGGCAGGTATGAGATTAAGATTTGGGACAACATTTACAAGCATACTCTGGCCTATATTACATTCACCAATCAAGGTTTCATATATCGTATAATCCAGGTTGTCCTTATCCACACCAAATCCACTAGTAAGATTACCCTGCGAATCCATGTCTACTGCAAGTACCTTCTTACCCTTGGCAGCCAGAGCCGCAGCAAGATTTATAGACGTTGTTGTCTTTCCAACTCCACCCTTCTGGTTGGCTATTGCAATAATCCTACCCATTTAAATCACCTCTTCATAAATAACGTAAGTATGATTATAACACCTTTTTAGCATCAATTCTACATAAAAAGGCCGATAAAATGGCTAAATCTAGCCATTTGTAAAAGCACAAAATATACCAATTATTCTTAGTAATTTGCTATATATATACTAGTTCTAGTGTTCTAAGAGTTTATGTTTCACGTGAAACATAATGAAAAAATATATTTATTAATTAACATATATTTTACATGTACTGACTTTACAGAATATTAATTCTATTATATTGAAATTATATAGAAAAAGATCTAATATAATGTTTCACGTGAAACGTAGAAAATATATGTTCAATACTAAAACTGTGAAATTTACATAATTAATATTGTAAACAAAACACCTAACAAATACACGTAATGTTTCATGTGAAACATATGATTATAATTTTCATAATTGTTTCCATTACAATTATGTATTAAAAAAAGTTATTTTGAGTTATTACTTATAAATATTAAAAATTTTTTTTAAATTATAAATATTATTTATATTATAAATATTATATGTTTCACGTGAAACATAATTCAAAGAATAAATCATAACCATAATCATAGTATATATAATTTATCAGAATACAAAAAATTCACGTGGAACTGTGAATGTTCCACGTGAAACATGAATTAATTCATTGAGAATATATTACATCTTCTCTACTACGCCAATTCCAAGAAGATCAAGAGAATCTTTAAGAATACGTCTTGTAATAGCTGTAATAGTAAGACGAGCATTTCTTACATTTTCGTCATCAACCATAATACGGTTTTCTGTATAGAATCTGTTGAATGCCTGAGCAAGATCTACTGCATATCTAGCAACAACTGATGGCTCATATCTTTCTGCTGCTTCTTTTACTATATGAGGGAAATCACTAATTTCTTTAAGAAGATCTGAGCTTGTATCATCAGTTAAGACATTGTAGTCAATATCTGTTGATGGAGTGAATCCTTCAAAGTTACGAAGGATACTTGAGCAACGAGCATATGTATACTGAACATATGGACCTGTTTCTCCTTCAAAGCTAGTAATATGACTCCAGCTGAAAGATACATCCTTAATTCTCTGATTATAGAGATCATTGAAGATAACTGCTCCAACACCAACGATTCTTGATGCTTCATTCTTCTCTTCTTCAGAAAGATCTGGATTCTTCTCATCTATTATCTCACGAATCTTGCTGATAGCTTCTTTAAGAATATCCTCGGCATAGATAACATTTCCACCACGAGTAGATAACTTCTCACCTGCAAGACTTACAAGTCCATATGGGATATGAATCAGACTATCCTTAGCCCATTCATATCCAAGAAGTTCCATAACTTTGAATACCTGTGCGAAATGAAGCTTCTGTTCCTGACCTGTTACATAGAGACATTTTTCAAAGTTATATGTCTTCTTTCTGTACTCAACAGCTGCAATATCTCTTGTAGCATAGATTGAACTACCATCATTTTTAAGTATAAGACATGGAGCCATGTCATATTCAGATAAATCTACTATCTTAGCTCCTTCACTATCTGTAAGAAGTCCCTTTTCAGTAAGTTCATCTACAACACCCTGAGTCATATCACGGTAGAAACTCTCACCTGTGAAGTGATCAAATTCCATTCCCATAAGGTTATATGTTCTCTTGAACTCTTCAAGACTGATATCAAAGAACCATTTCCAAATCTTAAGTGCTTCTTCATCACCAGTTTCCATTTTATGGAACCAAGCTCTTGCTTCATCAAAAAGTTCTGGTTCTTCGTCAGCCTTATCATGGAAGAGAACATAGAGTCTCATTAGTTCCTCTATACCTTTTTCTTTAACTTCTGACTCAGAGCCCCATTTCTTATAAGCAACTATAAGCTTACCGAACTGAGTACCCCAGTCGCCGAGGTGATTTATTCTCTCTACTTTATATCCAAGCTTTGAGTATATCTTATATAATGAATTACCGATAACTGTTGTTCTAAGATGACCAACGTGGAAGTTCTTAGCAACATTAGGAGAAGAGTAATCTATACATATAACTTTACCCTTTCCTTCTTCAGAAGAACCATATGTATCCTTGATACTTGATGATATAATACCTTCGGCATTCTGAGTTTTATTAACAAAGAAGTTAACATATGCACCCTGTACTTCGATTCTATCAACAAAGTCAGGCTTTTCTATCTTTTCAGCTATATCTGAAGCAATCATTTGTGGTGCCTTATGTAGTTCCTTTGCAAGTCTGAAACATGGAAATGCATAGTCACCAAGTTCTTTCTTAGGTGGCTCCTCCAGTATTTCAGTTATTTGCGCTTCATCTACTACATCGATTACACCGCTTAGCAGATTAATAATTTTATCTTTCATAATTTCCTCCATTTATCTATACAAAGATAAATCTTTGTAATATACCATTGTCATATTTTACTCATTTTTGAACTTAAAGCTTATCTTGGTTCCCTTTGATCCATCTATGGACATTTCACCACCTATCATGAAGATAAGTTCCTTAGCTCGATTAAGACCTGAGTACCATTCTTTATTATTCATGTAGTTATCTTTTAATCCTATGCCATTGTCATATATTTCAAAGATATAGTTTTCATCATTTTCCTTAGCTGAAAACTTAATAAGCTTAGCCTTGGAATGCTTATATATATTATCAAAGAATATATTAAGTAGCTTTTTTAGAACTATGTATCTATCGAATCCAGGTTTATGCATATCATCATCTATGCTAACCTCTATTGGAATACTTGGATGTTTATCCTTGACATCCTGGATATATTTCGTAAGCATTTCCTTGAGAGGCATCTCATCATCGAAGTTGTAGTTCAGCCGTGATAACTGATCATCGAGAAGCTGTATCATACTTGTCTGACTTGATGATACTTCGTCGAGCAGAACCTTACTCCTGCCTGGACTACTATAAATGTATCCTCTGACATTTTCAAGCTTTCTATTATTTTCAGCTATTACTTTCTTGACTCTCTTATCAAGAACAGTAGAGTAGTAGGTATCATCAAATGTAGATAACATCAGGATATTCTTCAAATGTTTCTTAAGAGAAGCTTCTTCAAGATTCGACTTTCTTTTTTCGTCGCGTCTCTTGATTTCTTTCTCATTTTGTTCCTTTATTTCCTGATTTTTCTGACGAATCTCTTCTTCCTTTTTGCCATAGTCCATCACAAGAGAAGTGAGCTCTGTCTTAGAAGCACTCAGATTCTTAAGACGCTTATCTATACCTTTAAGATAGATGCTTTCTTCGTTGATTTTATATTCATAAGAATCTCTTTCAGTTTGTAAGCTATCCATCTCTTTTTTGATTTCGCGTTCTTTTTCATTTTCTTCAGGTTCCATAGATATGGGACTAAATACAGATTTTCTATAATCAGTATTTAATGCATATACATTCTGAGTACGTGATAACTCATCGAGTCGTACATTTATCTCAAAGAGCTTAGCCTTATAATGCTGAAGATTTGTATCATGCTCAGAATATAGACGACTGAAATATGTAACCATTTCATCAATAGTTTCTGTTATAACCCCATACTTATTCTTCATATTAACCTACCCTTTTGAATCATTTTTCTTAGATTCTTGTTTCTCAGACTCTTGTTTCTTTGATTCCTGTTCCTTCTTCTTTTCTTCGGCCTCTTGTTCCTGCTTTAGTCTTTCCTGATTTTTCTTAAGTCTCATATCTCTGCTAACAGGGAAATACTTGACCGTTCTTTTAGTATGATATCTTCTTATTGCATTTCTTATTAACACATACAGTATGATAATAAGAAGAATCGCCATAATAATACCAGTAGCAATTATAATTCTAATAAGATTTTTCTTGAGCGGAGATTCTGGAACTGGCTTATTCTTTTCGACAACTATTGCATCCGTCGATGAAGCAAGAATATACGGCACGGAAACTGTGATATCTGAAGCTCCCAGCTCAAACCCATTGTAGAAGAATCTAATCTTACCGGCCAAAGCGCCAATCGGTCTATCATAGAACTCAACCTGCTTTTCAATCTCAGAATCATCTATATGAGATCTAATGTAAAATGAATACGACTGATTTATATAATATAAAGGCATTTCATGATCTAGATCATCATAGTAATTTGTGAGTAGCTCAGTAGAAGAGCTATTTGGACTAGGCAGAGTGAAATCAACTAGTGGCTTGCATAGCTTATATTTGTTATAACAAAACTCATCGAGAAGTATAGTATCTCTATAAGACTCGGTGGTTGGATTACATTTCATTACGACAGTAACAAAACGACGTCCATCTCTTTCTGAAAATGAAATGAGAGTAGCAAGGGCTGATTCTGTATATCCAGTCTTGCCACCTGTACAGTACTGATAGTAATATTCTCCATTTCCAGAATATATAAGTCTGTTTTCCTGCCAGAGTACTCGTTCTTCATGCTTGTTAGTTTCTGGAATAGTATAAGTCTGTGAAGATATGAGTTTCTTGAACTCAGGGTACTGATAAGCTGCACATCCAATAAGTGCCATATCATAACAGCTAGTGTAATGATCTTCGTTATGAATACCATTTGGATTTACAAAATGAGAATCAGTGCAGCCAAGACTCTTGATTCTTTCGTTCATCATATTTGCGAAGTTCTCTGTGGAACCTGCAATATATTCGCCTATAGTAAGAGCACATTCATTTCCAGAATTAAGCATCATACCATATAGGGCATCGCGAAGTGTTAGTTGTTCTCCAGCTTCGAGTCCGATACGGGAACTATCCATTTCAACCTGACTCATAACATTTTCAGAAACTGTAAGAACATCATTTACATTTCCATTCTCAACTGCAAGTAAACAAGTGAGAACCTTTGTAATACTTGCTGGGTAATGCTTCTCATGAGCATACTTCTCATACAGAACATCACCTGTATCTACATCCATTACTATAGCTGCCTCAGCGTTAATATTTGGAGCATCGCTTGGTGCAATATCTGCACTGGTAGAAGTAGCATTTCCACCTATCTCAACAGCTGACTTCTGAAACTGATTTCCAGCAGCTTCTGAACAAGTAAATGGAATAAAAGAATCTATTATTAATAACAGAATTAAAATGCTAATTATATATTTCTTCATAACTATATAATTATCCTACTTTTTGCCCAAATTCACAAGGTTTTTTGCGGTTTTCC
>CACWGK010000113.1 GCA_902760415.1 uncultured Lachnospiraceae bacterium | reverse complement strand
TCAACATGGAGCGACTACATGGATGCATATGAGGCATGTAATCCTCAGGACTTCCTTGATGAGATGCAGGAAGAGCTCGACAGAAGAGCTGGAAACTAAGATTATATAGATTAATCTAAATCTTTAAAGGGGTTATGCAGCCATAGCAATATGGCTGCTATCCTTTTAAAAGTTGGGAGAGATAGTTATGAGTGCTAATAAAACCAAATTGATTAAGCCGTCAAAAGTCAGGTTTTCGAAAAAAGAGGTAAAGAGACAGTGGCCACTTCTTGCTTGGTCATTAGTTTTCTTTGCATATGGTATCCTGTTTAACTACATTCCACTTGTTGGATGGGTTATGGCTTTCCAGAATTATAAGCCAAAGACAGGACTTCTCCACTCTAAGTGGATAGGTATGGAAAAGTTTAAGTTCTTATTTGCTGATGCAAACTTCTTGCTTGATATCAGAAATACTCTTGCAATGGGTATTCTCAATCTTGCAACAACATTTATTATGGCAATTCTTTTTGCTATTCTTTTAAATGAATTAAAATCAAAAGGTGGTAAGAGAGTGGTACAGACAATTTCTTACCTGCCACACTTCCTTTCATGGATCATCGTTACTGGTATCCTTCATGATGCTCTTTCTGCATCAGGTATCGTAAATGAGATCCTTGGTAATCTTGGAGTCACACCAATCAACTTCTTTGCAGAGCCTAAGTATTTCTGGGGCATCGTTGCATTTGCTAACGTTTGGAAAGAGACTGGTTGGAATGCTATCATCTATCTTGCAGCTATTACATCTATAGATCCTAACCTCTATGAGGCAGCTAAGATCGACGGTGCTGGAAGATGGGGTCAGATACGACATATCACACTGCCTTCACTTAGACCAACAATCATGATTCTTCTTCTTATGAATATTGGTTGGGTCCTTAATGCAGGTTTCGAGGTTCAGTATATCCTCGGAAATGGTCTTGTAAAGCGTGTTTCAGAAACAATAGATATTTACACACTGACATGGGGTATCAGTCAGAACGACTATTCCCTCGGTACTGCAGCCGGTATATTCAGAAGTGCCGTTTCTATCGCACTTATTCTGATATCCAACTACGTAGCACGTAGAACCGGTGAAGATAAACTATTCTAAGGAGGTTTTTTGTCATGAGTGAATTCAAAAATGAAACTGAATTAGAACAGGCTTCATCGGGTGACATGAGACGTGCTCCTAGTGCTTCTGCTGGAAGAAATGAGTACCTTCCAGTACCAAAGCCAACTAAGTACAAGAAATCCGTTGGAGATCGTGTTTTTACAGTTTGCAACATAGTCTTTATGGTACTTTTCGTAGTTATTACGGTTTACCCAATCCTCAATACACTTGCATTATCATTTAACGATGGTATTGATGCGGTAAGAGGTGGAATACATATTATTCCAAGAAAATTCTCATTAAACAACTATAGATCAGTATTTGCTATGAAGAACCTTACAACAGGTCTTTTCATCTCCGTATCTAGAACAGTTCTCGGAACACTTATTGGTCTTTTCGTAAATGCTATACTTGCATTTATCGTAAGTAGAAAGAGATTCCTTCTGAAGAAGTCACTTACAGCTTTCTGGGTTGTAACAATGTACGTTAATGGTGGTATGATCCCAACACTTCTTCTTTACAAGACTCTTCACCTTACAAGTACATTCTGGGTATACGTTATTCCAGGACTCATCTCAGCATTTAACATGCTCGTTATGAGAACTTTCATGGAGGGTATTCCTGATTCACTTGAAGAAGCTGCACAGATGGATGGTGCCAGCTATTCAACAGTATTTCTTAAGATTGTATCTCCACTCTGCAAGCCTATGTATGCTACAATAGCACTTTTCATAGCTGTAGGTCAGTGGAACTCATGGTTCGATACTATGCTGTATAACAGACTTTCAGCTCAGTATACAACACTTCAGTACGAGCTTATGAAGCTTCTTTCATCTGTATCAAGTCAGTCAAGTAAGTCTGATCCTAACTCAGGTGAGGGAGCAAATCTGCAGCCTATCTCAGTTCGTTCGGCTGCAACTATCGTAACTATGGCACCTATCGTATGTCTGTATCCTTTCCTGCAGAAGTACTTCGTTGCAGGTCTTACAATCGGTGGTGTTAAGGAATAATTACTAGCGAGAGATTTTATGAACTTTTTATCTAGATTCGATATATCAAATGAAGCAGCAGAGAAGAGATGTATGGAGATATTCCATACAATCTTCTATGGTGCAGAAGGCGAGAGAGTGTATACACCAGTAGGTGATACACTCGGTTATATCGAAGATACGGGAAATCATGACGTACGCACAGAAGGCATGTCTTATGGCATGATGATGTGCGTGCAGATGGACCGTAAAGATGAGTTTGATCGTTTATGGAACTGGGTTAAAACTTATATGTACATCAGTGAAGGTCCGAATAAGGGCTTTTTTGCTTGGTCTTGTCAGACTGATGGAAAAAAGAACTCATTGGGGGCTGCACCGGATGGAGAAGAATACTTCATCATGTCGCTTATCTTTGCAGGCAACAGATGGGGCAACGGAGACGGAATCTTTAACTATCATAAAGAGGCTGGAGAATTGCTTCATACCTGCATTAACAAAGGTTATGATGGTACTCCTGGTCGAGCAATGTTCGATAGGGAGACCGCTTATATAAGATTTATCTGTGAGGTGGATTATACAGATCCGTCGTATCATCTGCCTCATTTTTATGAGCTCTATGCTCAGGTTGCAGTAGACAAAGCAGATGCTGAGTTCTGCAAGAGAGCTGCTCGTGAGAGCCGTGAATACTGGAAGAAAGCTTGTCATCCAGAGACTGGTCTTTCGGCTGAGTATGCTAAGTATAATGGCAAACCGCAGAAGGTAAATAAGAAGTGGTTTGGCGGACGTCATGATTGGTTTTACAGTGACGCGTATAGAACTATACTTAACATAGCAGTTGACAGCGTATGGTTTGGCGCAACAGACTGGGCTAAGGAAGAAGCTGATCGTTATATATCATTCTTTGAAAGACCTGAGAATCAGGATGATTGGGATCATATATACGAAGTGGATGGCAGAAAGCTTAAGGAGAATGCGCTTCATCCAGTTGCAATAATTGCGACAAATGCTACCACCGCAGTGCTGGTAGATAATGAAAAGACTGCAAAGTGGGTTAAAAGATTTTTAGATACACCACTTAGACTAGGGGACAGAAGATATTACGATAATTGTTTATATTTCTTCTCGTATATGATACTAAGTGGCAATTATAAAATATGGTAGGTTAATTTATAATGGATGTCTTTAGATATGACAGTGACTTAATGCTTGGAATCGGCAAAGCTGCTGATTTCGCATGGCTCAACATACTTTGTGCCATATGCTCCATCCCTATATTTACTGCTGGAGCAGCTATAACAGCAAAGTATTATACAGCCATGAAGCTTGAACGTGGAGAAGGAATTGGAGTTACCAAGACTTTCTTTCGAGCTTTTAAGGAAAACTTTGTTCAGGATCTGAAGGTTACATGTATTCTTATGTTGATATGTGCTTTCTTTGCTTATGATTGGTTCTATATCATAAAGCAGGGTTCTGGAGCACTTAATCCAATCGTTATTGGTATGCTGGGCATGTTTACTGGTATGGTACTCGTGATGGCATTCTGTATATTTCCAATGCTTGCTAGATTTGAAATGAAGACCTTTGATTCCTTTAGGAATGCTTTGGTTTTTGGTATAGTTCATCTTCCTAGAGTTGTTTTAGGACTTATTATGTTTGCTGCTCCATTTGTAATCAGTATTTGGGCTTATAAATGGGCATGGCTTATCTGGTTATTTGCTGCGTGTGTTGCATTATATTATAATTCAAGATTCTTTATAAAGAGTTTTGATAAGCTTGAAGAGAAAACATTTGGACCTAAAGAAGCTGTAGAAGATCCTGAATATCTTGATGATTCTGAGGAGACTAATGAAGAATCTGATATGGATGAATCTGTGGAAGATTCAGATGTAGAGGAAACACAAGATTCTTCTGAGGAAAATGATGAGTCAGATGATGAAGAGACTGGCGAGGAGACGGAAGAAGAGTGATTCATGGTTTAACCTTCAAGGAATATGTTGAAGAAGAGAAAACTAAACTCAGTGAGATGAATAAGGCGGAGAAGATAGACTACTTCAAAGAGTACTATCTAAAGCTATGTATATTCGCAGTAGTAGTACTGATTCTTCTTCTGTGGTTGGTTGTTGATATAGGACTTAACTTAAGACATAACGTTGTAACGGGTGGCGTTGTAAATACAGAATTAAATGATGAAGGAGCAGAGTTCCTTGGTAAGAAGTATCTTGAACACCTGAAACTGAGTCGTGTATTTAATCAGGTGGGCGTGGCACCGGATATATTCTTGGATGATGATGATCCGCAGTCATATACTATCTTTCAGGCTGAACTTGCGATTAATTCATATAACTATCTTATAACCGACGATAAAGGACTTGACTACGTAGTTGAAACAGAATGTTTGGCAGACCTGGATACTGTACTGGATTCGGAAATGTCTGGACAACTGTCAGACAAAAAAATCTATAGAAAGCTAAAGGAGTCAGGAACGGAAATAGCAGCTGCTATTGATATAACTGATACAGCCTTTGCAAAGGAATATATTGAACCAGGGGGAAAAGTGTATTTTGTCATCTCGGGAAAGGAAGAAAAGTATGATTCCGCTGTGAACATGCTGAAGTACATTCTTGAGAAGTGATAAAAGTATGGGGTGAATACTTAAAACCTCCTTAAAAGTTTTTTTTGACGGGCGTATCTAGTAATGGATACGCCTATTTTTTCTCACAGAATATCAGAGATTTCATTTCTTTTATAATCTATTAGTTAGAAAGGGTTTTTATTATGAGTGAAGTGTTAAAGAAAGAAGGAATTAATCCATATCTTCCATCTTGGGAATATGTTCCTGATGGAGAACCTTATGTATTTGGAGATAGAGTATATATCTATGGATCACATGACTTGTATGATGGCCATGTTTTCTGCTTAGGAGATTACGTATGTTACTCTGCTCCAGTAGATGATCTTGGTAACTGGAGATATGAAGGAGTTATCTATCCTAAGACAGCTGATCCTCTTAACCCAGATGGATCAATGTGTCTCTATGCACCAGATGTTACTGTAGGACCAGATGGTCGTTATTATCTCTACTATGTTTTGGATAAGGTTGGAGTAACTTCAGTTGCTGTATGTGATACTCCAGCAGGAAAGTTTGAGTTTTATGGATATGTTCATTATAAGGACGGAACACGTCTTGGAGATAGAGAAGGGGATGAGCCTTCATTTGATCCTGGTGTAATTACAGAAGGAGATAAGACATATCTTTATCTTGGATTCGCTCCTCGTGGAGATAATTCAAGAAGTGGTTCACTTCTATCTGTGCTTGGACCAGATATGCTTACTATTGAAGAGGAACCTGTACTTATTGCTCCAGGAATTATGAATAAGGAAAAGGGAAGCTTTGAGGGACATGAATTCTTCGAGGCATCTTCTATAAGAAAAAGAGGGGATAAGTACTATTTTATATATTCCTCAATCTGGATGCATGAACTATGTTATGCAATGTCAGATTCTCCTAAGGGCCCATTTACTTATGGCGGTGTGATCATAAGTAATGCCGACCTTGGAATCGATAGCTATAAGAAGGCTGATGTTCCAGGAATGTATGGTGCCAATAATCACGGAAGTATAGTTGAGATAGCTGGTGAGTGGTACATATTCTATCATCGTCATACAAATGGAACTTGGTATTCTAGACAGGAGTGCGCTGAGATAATTCATTTTGCAGAAGATGGCAGCATACCTCAGGTAGAAGTTACTTCTCAGGGACTTAATGCTGCACCACTTACAGGCAAGGGGGAGCATCTTGCATATACAGTCTGCAATATGTTCACTAAGGAACCAGAACTCTATATCGGAAAGCCAGGTCTTCCAACAGTGAAGGAAAGACTTGATGAAGGTATGGAACATCCTGAAGCATTTATTGCAAATGTAGTAGATGGAGCGACTCTTGGATTTAAGTACTATAAATGTGAGGGTATCTCAAGCGTTACAGTTGAAGCTCGCGGATACGGAAATGGTGTCTTCGAGGTTAGAACATCTCCAGAGGGAGAGGTGCTTGCAACACTTCCTATTGAGAATAGAAATATCTGGACTAAGGTTACAGCTGATATCAAGCTTCCTGATGGGGTATATGCTTTCTACTTCACATATGTTGGAGATGCAAGCAGTCTGCAGATGAGAAGCTTCGAGCTGAATTAATCATTTTAT
>CACWGK010000112.1 GCA_902760415.1 uncultured Lachnospiraceae bacterium | reverse complement strand
CGAGACCATAAGCGGTCTGCACCATATCACTTCGTGATATGCAATACTTGCTAAGCAAGTATTGATTCTGCTTCGCAGAATGTGTCTGTCTTTCAGACACATTCTCGATTCTACGAATCGAGAACCGATTCGGTGCTTGGCGATTCACGAGTGCTTTGCACGAAGTGAGAGCTTAGCAAGCCGAAGCTTGTTTTCGAAGAAATCAAGCCGGCGTCCGCTAGGGCACCGCGCCTGTGCGAAAGCAGAGTCGAGAATGGGTGTACTGCCAGGATTGTTCTAAGACTTGCTCGTGGAAAAAGAAGAGGTATAAAGTATGGAGAATATGGAATTCGCACCTCCAGCTGAGATAGTTAGTCCCAATGCTGAGGTACCTATATTAGAGGGAACTGTTGAAAAACCAAATGTAGTTGTAGTGGGTAATTCTGGAGTTGGTAAGTCCACTCTGATCAATTCATTGTTCCAGACTTATGTGGCTGAAACATCGATAGGTGAAGCAACTACGAAGGAGCTCAGGGTATATGAGACTGACGCTCTAGGCTTTAGAATTATAGATACTATAGGATTTGAGCCAGGCGTTCTGAATCAGAGTAAGGCGATTACTGCGCTTCGCAAATGGTCTCGTGAAAGCATTAAAAATGATGATCCTACTCATCAGATCAGTATGATATGGTACTGCATCGATGGTACATCCCGTAAGATGTTCAAGAAGAATATCGATATGCTGGCTCGTGCAACTTCGGTGTGGAAGAGCGTGCCAATCATAGTGGTTATTACAAAGTCATACTCGAAGCCTGAGCGTGAAGAGAATATAAGGATGGTGTACCATGCTTTTAAGAATCACAATAAGCTCAGCGAGAATCTGAAGGCGATTGTTCCAGTTGTAGCAGCTACTTACAAGATAGATGCAGATTTGAATATAAATGTTACGCCTGACGGTCTCGGTGAACTTCTGGCGGAGACAGTGAAGTATCTGCCGGAAGGTATATCTGCATCCCTGGTGGATAAGAACTACTTCTATCTGCAGCAGAAGCGTGGTATGGCGCATAGCGTAGTGGGCGCGTCTGCACTGGCGGGGCTTACGGTAGGTCTCGTTCCTATTCCATTTCCGGATGGAACCATCCTGACACCTCTGGAGGTCGGAGAAATCAAGAGTCTATCTAAAATCTATGGAGTAGAATTCGATAAGAACACGGAGCTGATTCAGACTATTATAAATGCTGGAACTGCGGGAATAGTTGCAAAAACTGCGTTAAATGCTATTAAAGCCATACCGGGACTGAATATCGCGGGTGACGTGTTAAATGGAATCGTAGCCGGAGTTATAGTTGCGGCACTGGGCGAAGGAAGTGTATATATCTTCGAACAGATATACACGGGACAGAAGTCGGTTGCTGATACTGAGTGGGTTAAGAACTTCCTGGATTCTAAGGTTGCTTCAGGACTTACGAAGAATATTAATACTATAGTGAAGGAGTATACAGAGTTGCTTCAGAGTGGTAAGAAAGTAACTGCAAAAGACGTAATGATGATCATTATGAAAAATATAAAGTTAAAGTAGTGTGATAAGACAGGGAAGCTCCCTGTCTTATCTTGCATTATTGCTATAAACCTAGTATAATAGGGAAGTTATAGTGGCTTTTTGGCTCAAGAATCGGTTTTTAGCCATAATAACAGGCCAAAATATTAGATAAAATAAAGGGAAAACTATGAGATTTATTCATATCGCGGATGTTCATCTCTTTGCAACCCCAGACGCTGAGTTTGAATGGGGCGAGAAAAGACCTCAAGAAATTGAAGAAACTTTTGAGAAGGTGCTGGATGCATGTAATGAGAAGAATATAGATCTTCTTCTAATTGCAGGTAATCTATATGATCGTTCACCATCTGTAGAGGACCTTATATATATTGATGAGAAGCTGATGAGGCTTGAGAAGACAAGGACTGTCATCTTATCAGGAACAGATGATTATATAGTTCCTGGAAGTGAGAGTGCAGCTTATAAGTTCAGATCTCGTACAGTTATGCTTCCACCAGATAAGACAACAAATGCGTACCTGAAGGGTATCAATACATGTGTCACAGGTTATAGCTACGGCAAGCCTGAGTATTCAGAGAGAATACTTGAAAGCATTGATCCTGGACATCAGGGTGCTGTAAATATTCTGATCGGACATGGCGGTGATAAGAATCATATGCCATTTAGAAAGGACAAGCTGGCGGCTAAGGGATTTGATTATGTGGCTATGGGTTATATAAGAAGACCTGTCCACATCCTGAAGAATCGTATGGCATACGCTGGTTCACCAGAGCCTCTTGGTCCAACTGAGACAGGCCGTCATGGTTATGTTCTTGGTGAGATTACAGATGAGGGAACTAAGATAAATTGGTGCCCTATCGCTCGAAGAAACTACATGGACATCAGTATTACTATGAGTCCAGACCTTAGTCCTGAGGAGATTACTAAGAACCTTGAAGAGAAGCTGCTTAAGCTCGGAAATGAGAACATTTACCGCATAATTCTTCGAGGATTTTCGAAGGACAATCTCAGCTTTGACTTAGATAGAATAAAGAGCAGATATAACATTTACGAGATACTCAACATGACCATATCGGATGATGATGAGAAGATGCTCAGAGTCGAAAATGAGAAGAATATGATGGGTAGCTTTATCCGTGAGATACAGGGCAGCTACACTGTGGACGAACGTATAAGAAGCAAGGCGCTTAGATATGGTATGGAAGCGTTGATTATGGCGGGAGAAGATAGATAAATGCATCTTACAAAACTGTTAATTAGAGATTTTGGAAAATTTCATAATAAAAACATGGATCTCACGCCGGGAATCAATATAGTATACGGCGCTGAAGATTCGGGAAAGTCTACAGTCAGAGATTTTCTTGTAGGACTTATGTTTGGTATTCCTCGTCGTGAGGGTATCACAAAGGTTCGTTCAAACTATGAGCTGAGAAAGCCTCAGAACTCGAATAATTATTCTGGAACTGCTTATATTCAGAAGGATGATAGTACATATCTTGTAGATAGATCCTTCCTCGCAGGCGCGAGAAAAGCGTCGGTTCTGGATGTTGGATCTGGTCGTGAGGTAAGACTTGCAAATACAGATACGATAACAGGTACATTATGTGATACAGATAAGAATA
The DNA here is from genome assembly GCA_902760415.1 of uncultured Lachnospiraceae bacterium. Taxonomy (GTDB): domain Bacteria; phylum Bacillota; class Clostridia; order Lachnospirales; family Lachnospiraceae; genus Eubacterium_Q. The sequence continues at coordinate 3,360 of CACWGK010000112.1, read as the reverse complement.
CATATCTTGATCTCAAATGTATCGCACTCGATGATGAGTCTGATGCAAAGGCTGATATGCAGGAGTTCCTGACAAATATCACTCTTACAGGTTCTTCAAATATTGATAAGGTGAAGGCTATCAAGTATCTGGAAAATGAGAAGAAGTCTCATATTCCAAAGCCTCTTATCAGAAGACTTGATGAGCTGGATGAGAGAATAGCCGAGTATGATACAGTCGATGATGAGATTGAGGCTGTAGAGTCTGAGATTAAGACTCTGAATGAAGAGTTTGTTATGGAAGCTGAGCGCCGTAAGAGAGTTGCTCGTCGTATGGTAGAGAACGAAGACGGTACTATAACATATGAAAATGATGCTTCCATAGATGAGAAGATAGATAGAATCACTGAGCGTGAGACTAATATCGGTGTAAGTAAGAAGGCTGTTGATAAGGAAGAACAGAAAATCAAAGAGCAGAAGAAGGAAGAGAAGAAGGATATTCCTTTCACTGACAGAATCCCCGTAATCTTTGGTACTGGACTTTTCGTTATCCTCTTTATTACAGCTATTGTATATATACTTCCATTTGAGGATGTTATAAGAAAACTGTTCATCATCTTTACATGTCTGTTTGTTTTATTCACAATCTTAGACGGCTTCAAGGCAAAGGGCTACTTTGATTCCAAGGATAAGTCCGAGACGCCGGATGAGGAAGAGTTTAAGAAGGTTCTGACGGAACTTCGTGAGGAGGCCGAGGAACAAGAAGAGATAGAGTTCGATATGTCCTTTGCCAAGGAATATCAGGAGAAGAAGGCCGAACTCAGAGAGAAAGAAAATGCACTTATCGAGAGACGTAATGAGAGAAACAAGCTCCGCCACGAGTTCGATATGGTATTTAAGAAGAAGAGTGAACTTGAGGATGAGATAAATGCTATCGATCTTGCTATAGCTAAGATCAACTCTCTGTCAGATAGATTTAGAGAAGATGCATTTAAGAATCTTCTTGGAAATGTATCAAGATACATAGGAAGCCTGTCACAGGGAGAGTTCAGTGAACTTACATTTGACGACAAGGGCGACATTATCCTGAAGGCTGACTATGGTTTTGTACCTCTTTGGAGACTTACAGACGCAGATGCAGGAAAGATATATCTTGCTGTGAGACTAAGTATTGCTAAGTATCTTGCTAAGGAGAATATGCCACTCATTATCGATGGTACACCTATGCTTGAGAACGCTTCTGAAGTAAAGTCTCTTGTTGACTGCCTTATGGATATGAAGGAAGAACAGATCATCATCTTCACAGATGACTGGGGAATGGATTCCGTATTCAAATCAAAGGGCGTTAATACAAATCTTATTCAATTATAAATAGTGCCTCGCGAGAGGCGGGGTAGTGAGTAAATGTCTCGAGAGCGAGACAAAATGGAGGAAAAAATGTCACAGTTATTATCAGTTAAGGATTTACATGTCAGCGTAGCTGAGACCGAGATACTTCACGGAATTAACCTTGAAGTTGGCCCAGGCGAAACCCACGTTATTATGGGTCCAAATGGTGCAGGTAAGTCTACACTTGGATATGCAATCATGGGTAACCCAAGCTACTCAGTAGGAAAGGGTAGCATTACATTTAAGGGTGAAGATATCACCGATGAGGAAACTGCCGACAGAGCAAAGGCAGGAATCTTCCTATCATTCCAGAACCCAATCGAGGTTCCTGGTATATCACTTTCTAACTTTATCAGAAATGCAGTCGATACAAAGACTGGAACTCGCGCAAGACTCTGGGACTTCCGTAAGAATCTTGAGAAACAGATGGAACTTCTGTCTATGGATAAGTCATATGCAGATAGAGACCTTAATGTTGGTTTCTCAGGTGGTGAGAAGAAGAAGGCAGAGATCCTTCAGATGCTTATGATGAAGCCTGATCTTGCAATACTTGATGAGACTGACTCAGGTCTTGACGTTGACGCTGTTCGTACAGTATCAGACGGTGTTAAGGCATTCCATGAAAATGGTGATGGCGCTCTCATTATCATTACACACAGTACTCGTATTCTCGAGGCTCTTACTGTGGACTATACACACATTCTTGTTGATGGAAAGATAGTTGAAACTGGTGATGCATCTCTTGTAGATGAAATCAACGCTAACGGTTTCGAGAGATTTGTAAAATAGATTTTGTTAGAGGATAAATTATGGCAGATAAGGAAAAGACATATGTCGAGGACGTGGACCGCAGCATATATGACTTCCGAAATGTAGATGAGGATGTATATAAGGTTGCCGAGGGTCTGACTCCTGAGATTGTTCGTCAGATATCTAAGGAAAAGAACGATCCAGAGTGGATGCTTGAGCTCCGTCTTAAGTCCCTTGATATATATAATAATATGGAAATGAAGCCTTGGGGACCACCAATTGATGGTCTGCATATGGACAATATCGTCACATATATTAAACCTAAGGACAACAAAATGAGTGCTGACTGGGACGAGGTTCCAGAAGAGATTAAAGATACATTTGAACGTCTTGGTATCCCTCAGGCAGAGCGAGAGTCTCTGGCTGGTGTAGGTGCACAGTACGATTCAGAGCTTGTATATCACAATGTTCGTGAGGAGGTTGCTGCTCAGGGAGTTATCTATACAGACCTTGAGTCCGCAATGCATGGCGAATATGGAGATATGATAAGAGAACATTTCATGAAGCTCATCACTCCACAGGATCACAAGTTTGCTGCTCTTCACGGTGCAGTATGGTCAGGAGGAAGTTTCGTATATGTTCCACCTGGAGTAAAGGTTGAGATTCCACTTCAGTCATACTTTAGATTAAATGCACCTGGTGCAGGTCAGTTTGAGCACACACTTATTATCGTTGATGAAGGCGCTGATCTTCATTTCATCGAAGGATGTTCAGCACCTAAGTATAATGTAGCAAACCTTCACGCAGGAGCAGTTGAGCTCTTCGTAGGTAAGAATGCAAGACTTCGTTACTCAACTATCGAGAACTGGTCTAAGAACATGTATAACCTGAATACTAAGCGTGCCACTGTAGAGGAAGGTGGAAAGATGGAGTGGGTATCTGGTTCATTTGGATCACATACTTCTTATCTCTATCCTATGACCATCCTTAAGGGGGATGATGCAAAGGTTGAGTTTACTGGTATAACATTTGCTGGTGAGGGACAGAACCTTGATACAGGTATGAAGGTTGTTCACACAGGAAAGCGTACAGTATCAACTGTAAATACAAAGTCAATCTCAAAGAGTGGCGGTATCAGTACATTTAGAAGTGCTGTTGTAATCGGTCCAGAGGCAAAGGGAGCTAAGTCAGCAGTTGACTGTTCATCCCTGATGCTGGACGATATCTCAAGATCAGATACAGT
>CACWGK010000111.1 GCA_902760415.1 uncultured Lachnospiraceae bacterium | reverse complement strand
TCATCTCTTCTGAAGAGTCCGTATCCAATAATCAGATATACTACCATTACGATAACTGATACTAAGATTGTTCCAACAACCATCTCAGATGACAAACTACTGTCATAGCATGCATAATTTACTATCCCTTTTGTACCACTGAGGTTATATACGCTCCAGCCATCATAATCAGCAAGAAGATTCAAATTGAAATTAGCCGTCAATAGATTATCGTGATCTGAAACCACACCACTAAATACTGAATTAAGTGATTCTATCCCATACCCTATACCCATTACAACGTATTGATTCTTTATGGTAAAGGTAAGAATTACTGTAAAAGCAGCAACCCTGAGAAATGGAAAGAGATAAAGAAAGGTCCGAAGTATAACATCACTCAGTACCAGTCTTCCACCAAAGCCGAAGAAGATATTTCCTGTCACAAGAAACACAAATGCAAGTACAGTTCCAAGAAGCGCTGAAATAATAACCGCAAATACACTTCTTGCCAGATAGACCTGAATCCTCGAATGCCCTGACATTAATTCATAGTTTGCTACTTTATCTTTAAAATCAGAGCCAATTATTATTCCTACAGCTGCAATAACAAAGAACTCTGCAAACAGAAAAGTTGTATTCTTGGCTTCAGAAAGCATAGCGCTGGTAGTTGCCTCATCAAAAGTATTCGCAGAAATATTTAATACTGTCACTAGTACATTAGCGGCAGCTATTACCAAAAAAAGCACCAGCATAAACTTGGACTTTCTTAGTTCATATACCATTGATTTAATTATATTATTCATATTCGTCCTCTAAATATTTGTTTTTATTTCATTTCCCAGTTAACCGTTATCTCTCTTCTTAAAAACTATATATCCGAGGGTAACATATATTCCCGATAAGAATAGGGAAACAACAATCGTCTTAATTATCAGATCATTTGATGTGGCGTAGTCAAACCAGGTTACCGTCTTACCATTTTCTACAAACTCCCAGGAGTTGTTATAGGTAAGTATTTTAGCAAGATTGGATATTCCAAAAATATATGTCCTGTCAAAGGAAGCCATTTCTTCAAAAACTGCATCCAGCATCACTTCTATAAGCTCTATTCCATAGCATATAGCCATTCCACCACCGGCATTTCCTATAAGACTCGTTGCCAGCATAAATGCACCCGCAAGTCTGATCATTGGAAATATCATAATCGCAAATCTCACCATCAGTTCATTTAGCGATATGTTATCTCCCCAACCATTTATCATGGTCAGAACTACATAAGGAATAAAAATAGCTAAACAGGTGATACCAACGCCCCATATATAACCCGTTAAGATTCTGGACCAGTAAACTCTTGCATGGCTATGGCCACTGGATAGTTCATAATTAATTGTTTTATCTGAACCATCACCACCAACAGCTTTTGCCACAAGGATCATAACCCCCAAAAGGAATATCTCCGGAATAGCCGCACCAACAGTAACCATATATTTCGATGCTGTTATCCCCCCAAGACTCGCCCCTTCCAGAACTCCATCCAAATAGACTGTCATATATGGGATAGTAAAAAGGCTAATAATCGTAATAACTGTCAGCAGATCATGGCGAAGAGTATAGTTTTGTGATTTTATTAAATTATGCATACTATCCCTCCTGTACCTTCCTCATGTAGTAATCTTCTAGATTAACTTCATTCCTTGATATCTCTACAGGTATTACTCCGCCCTCATATAGAGCTTTTGAAATGTTATGAATATCATCCAGTTTTTCATAAATTCTTATCTGCCCTGTCTCCTGAACATCAAACTTCTCTATACCCAAATTTTCAGTGAGAATAACACTGGCTTTTTCATTATTATCTGTATCTATCTGGTAGTATTCGCTACATTCAGCGCGGAGTTCATCTGCCGTGAAGATGCCCTTTATCTGTCCATGATTTATGAATATATAATCAGTACAGAGAAGAGAAAGTTCGCTTAAGATATGCGAAGATATAACCATAGTTATATCCTCTTCCTTATTAAGCTTTCGGAAAAGCTCTCTTATCTCAACGATTCCCTCCGGATCAAGACCATTTATTGGTTCATCCAGAACCATAAATTCAGGCTTTCCCATAAGAGCATTCGCAAGACCAAGTCTCTGTCTCATACCAAGCGAGAAGTTCTTTACTATCTTCTTGCCCGTATCCTGAAGATTAACTATCTCTAAAACCTCATCAATTCTCTTCTTGTCCGGAATTCCTTTCTGAAGTCTCTGCTTTTCCAGATTCTCCCTGGCAGTCATTCTCTCCTTCTCATATGGAGTTTCAATCATAAAGCTCATTCTTGTACGCGCATGATTCAGTCCCTTCTCATCTGTTGCGCCATACATTTCAAGCTCTCCTCCAGTAGGAAATGCAAGACCTGCCATAATCTTCATTATCGTAGTCTTTCCAGCACCATTTGGCCCTATAAGTCCAACTATGCTCCCCTTCCTGATCCTGAAGGAAACATTATCCAGTGCCAGCTGCTTTCCGTACTGCTTAGTTAAGTTTTTTACATCAACGATTATTTCAGACATATTCCATTCTCCTGATATAGATTTCTTTTTGACTAATAACACTATAAATCTAAAACTTAAAGAATTTCTTAAATCATTTAAGTTTATCCCCTTTCCGCCCTAAAAGGCATAAAAAAACGCCTACAAGTATTTGTACCCATAGACGTCTTAACGCTGTTTCTAATTATTTAATTATCCGGTATTTCTCCATCAACGTAAATGAATTTATGTTTTTATAACTCACTCATCTGACTGTGCGCACTGGATCATCGGATTTTCTGCGAGCTCCAGTGATATTTCAGGAACGTCAAACCCGAATGCTTTCATATTCTCGACTGCTGTATCAAGGTATTTTTTCGCATTCTCGGATAATATCTCATCCTTACATTCCTTTACTTCCGCCTGCTTAACTTTTATACCGAAGGCACCTGCCACATCCGTAAAGTCTTTTACGCTTTTCATTGCTTCAAGCACGCTGTTTAGCTGGAAATATCCATACAACATAACGTTCATAAGCGCTTCGGTTCCCCAGATACTCTCATAGAATTCTGTAAATGTCTGCCCTTCCGGAACAGGTGAAGGAACCTGATCTATCACACCTTTAAGAATTGTCTCGAGTTCATTTAATCTGTCTGTCTCACCGATATAACGATAATATCCGACAGCCAATTCATTTACGAACATTTCTTCCTGCACCTTTGAAAGCTTAACCCCATACTTTTCAACCAGACAATGTCCCATCTCATGTACGAGATTATACCAGTGAAAATAGAGATCAAACTTATACTGAATGTTGTCTTCACCGAAAAGCTGCTTATAACCCATCTGCTGCTCTTCATTTCCGGTTTCATATCTGCCTGATATTATTTTATACATTTTTCTACCTCCCATATGTAATGCAAAGACAAGATTATTTATATTTAAGTCTGGGCATTCAGTCTTACGCAGAAGCAATTCATTTCTTCAGCTCTTATATACTTAAGCGAACCATTATGCTTTTCCATTATCTTTCTGGATATAGCTAGTCCCAGTCCGGTACCTCCATCTGTCTTACGGGTTTTATCACCTCTGGCGAATTCGTCGAACATTTTCGGTACAAATTCTTCATCTATCGCCTCACCATCATCCATTACTTCTATCAGAATCTCTGAATTCTCTGATGAGAGATTAAGCACTATCAGTTTTCCTGAGCTGTTATATTTATTGGCATTGGCAAGGAGATTATTGATTACTCTGCCAAAGAGCTTTTCATCTACACTTGCCATGCATGGTTCTTCCGGTATGTTGATATCAAAATCTTTACCTGTTGCTGTGATATCCTCATAGAATTCTACACAGATTCGGCGCACTATCTCGCATACATCCTTCTCTTCCCGTACAAGCTCATAGCTGTCGCTTTCCAGCTTCAGACTCGTATTCATATCCTCTGTAAGCGTACGAATTCTCTCAGCCTTCATATCTATCGTTCTATAATAATCTTTTAACTTATCATCTGATACAAGGCCTTCGTTAAGTGCAGTGACACTGCTTTTTATAGATGCAACCGGATTCTTTATATCATGTGCCAGTTCAAGCAGCATCTGATTTCTTCGCTGCTCTATCTGATGCTTTTCCTCTTCACTCTCCTTGAGTTTTCTAGCCATACGATTGAACTTGTCACGTATATCCTCAAATTCTTTATCCGTATTATAATCCAGAACTACATCTCTTTCTCCGTTACTAACCTCATCCATTCCACTCATCAGCTGTTTGATAGGCTTATCAATATGCCTTTTCAGATATAGACTGATTAGCAGAACTTCCGTCAGGAAAAGTGCTGCAAGCACTAAGATAAATGATCCGGCACTTCCTCCATTTCCGCCAGTAAGCTGAAATGTAATCTTGTAATCTACCATATCCGAAGGATAACAAACTAAAAATACTTTCTCCGGATTTCCTACACATCTTACACATGCAGAATAACTCTTCTTTGTCTGTTCCTTCGGATTCTTAATGATGACACCATAATTATCATAATCTATATAGCCAAGATCAAGAAGATTTGAAAGTTCACTTATGGTATAGCTTGCTTTATTAGTCTGCTGATTACCATAGATATTTATTACATTTCCCTCATTATCCAGTTCTTCAACCCAGCCGCCATTCTTTTCCAATACATTCAGATCATTTAAGCTGCCATCTTTCTGTACAATACTCTGGGGAGAGATGTTCCCAACATCTCCATTTCCCATTTTTATCAGGAATATAACAGCTACTGCAAAGTATAAAAATATAGATAATGCAAGAAATATCACATAGCTTTTTACAAGTCTGGAAAATATACTTTTTTTACGTTTATTCTTTTTCAAATCTATATCCCAATCCCTTTACTGTCTTTATCACCGTAGTATCTCCTACCACAGTCTGAAGCTTCTTTTTCAGATTGCTAATATGTACCATTATTGTACTGTCATCTGCTATATAATCATTCTCCCAGGCATATTCAAAAATCTGCTGCTTGGTATATATTCTTCCGGGATGTGTCATCAGAAGCTCAAGTATTTTATACTCAGTTCCTGTAAGCTCAAGAGGTGCACCATTTCCTGTTACCGCCTTTGCCTTCGGGTCCAGCTCCAGTCCAAATGCTTTTACAGTCTCAACTTTTTCCTCATGATAATCGTAATTACGTCTAAGCTGAGCTTTTACTCTGGCCACTACTTCCATTGGATTAAATGGCTTGGATATGTAATCATCCGCTCCCAGCTCCAGCCCAAGGATTTTATCATAATCCTCACTCTTAGCCGTTATCATTATAGCCGGCACATGACTAGTCTCTCTAATCTTTCTAAGTACACCAAATCCATCAATTCCCGGCATCATCACATCCAGAAGAACCATGTGAGGATTTTCTGATTTAAACAGCTCTAAGGCTGATATTCCATTATCAGCCTTAATTAGTCTTATACCTTCTTTGTTTAAAAAGAGTTCAAGCGAATCGAGTATCTCTACCTCGTCATCTGCTCCCAGAACTGTATATTCCATTTTAATTCCTCATTCTTTCATTCATTTACTTAACATATGAAGCTATCACTTCATCAAGTGGCTTATCAAAGTTATATGAAGCTTTCCACTGTGGATCAAGCTCATCAAGAAGCATGCACTGCATCATTCCATGATGATAATACTTTGAATTGCCATCAATATATTTTCCGGCTTCATTAATGTATTTATCCTGATATGCTGCTTCACCATTTTCATATCTTACAACTGATGCTTCTACATAGTATGCCGAACCTTCAACCATCTCATAAAAGTCTTCTGATACTTTTTCTTCATCAGAAAGAATCTTATCTCTGTCAGATGCCACATTTATATATTCTAATGCAATTGTCTCAGCATCACAATTCTTTTCTTCATCTGTAATCTGACTAAGAATTTCAAGTTCTTTTTCATACATATTCTTCTTTTCAGCATCGCTATCAATTCTTTCTGCAAGTTCAGTTTCTGAGAGGTCATTTTCCGAAGCATTCTCAAGAACATGATACTTTGTATTCTGAAATGCATGGAAGCTCTCATGCCAGATTACTGAAGAAAGCTGGGATGAACTTCCTGTTGCAATCCATGTATCATACTCAGGAACTACAACCTCGAATTCATTTCCATTTTGATAAATACTTCCTACGAGTCCTTCATATACAGCCTTTCTCTCGCTCACCTCATAATCACCATCATTATAATCAATCACAAAATCCTTTTCTCCGTTTGAAAATGCCACCTTGTAATCCATAGGCCTGAAGCCATCGAATCCCATATCACCAAGCTCTGCATAATCTTCAACTACTCTGTCATATTCCTTTCTATCGTCTCCCTTAAGGCCTCTTTCTGTTGTTGTAAATCCTGTAAGAATAAGTCCTGCTCCAATAAGTCCATATACTGCATAACCAATCTTTTTATTTAAACTCTTCATTTTTTCTTTCTCCTATTTATTATATTATTATGCTTCTTTTCTTCTGAATAAGATAAGTCCAAGTCCTGCTATCCAGATAAATAAAAGTCCAATTACTATTACATGTATATCTACTGGCTT
>CACWGK010000110.1 GCA_902760415.1 uncultured Lachnospiraceae bacterium | reverse complement strand
ACTTCACTTATCCTTCCAGGGCGTGGAGTCATGATAACTATTCTATCTGATAGATAGAGAGCTTCGTCTATATCATGAGTTACAAGTATCATAGTTGCACCTGTATTTGCTCTTATCTCCAGAATCTTATCCTGAAGCGCTGCTCTCGTGAAGTTATCCAACGCTCCCATAGGTTCATCAAGCAGCAGAAGCTCTGGCTCATTTATAAGAGCTCTGGCTATAGCTACTCTCTGCGCCATACCACCGCTTATCTGATGAGGATAGGAGTTTTCAAATCCAGCTAGTCCTACCATCTCTATATATTCTGGAATAAGTTCCTTCTTCTCCTTATAGATATGTCTTGCCTTTAGACCAGAAGCAATATTCTGCTCTACTGTGAGCCAATTAAAAAGACCGCCCTGCTGGAATACATAGCCACGCTTTGGATCTGCCTTAACTATCTTCTCACCACCAAGAGTCAGTTCACCACTCTGCGGCTTATCGAGTCCAGCTATAAGTCTGAGAAGCGTAGTCTTACCACATCCTGAAGCTCCAATGATCGAGATAAACTCTCCCTTTCTTACTTCCAGATTAATATCAGAAAGCGCAGTCACTTCACTTTCTTCATCCTTATATATTCTATTAACACCTTCGATACGGAGTATAACTTCGTCCGACGGCTTATAATCTCTTATATTCACTTTACTCATTTCAGTACCCCCTTCTGCCATCTGAGAGCTCTTGATTCTATAAGTTCAAGAACCCATGTAATAATGCTGAAGAGAATTGCCATAACTATAATAGCCGCGAAGACTTTATAATAAGCGCTCCACACCTTTGAGGCATTTATATAGTAACCAAGACCTCCAGGCTGTCCCATCATCTCAGCCATTACAAGAGTTGTAAATGCATATCCATTTGCAGTTGCGATTCCTGTAAATATCTGAGGAAGTGCATGGGGGATAGCTATATGGAATACAAGATACGCTTCACTTCCGCCAAGAGTTCTACCCGCTTCAAAAAGAGTCTTAGGAGTACTTCTTACTCCAGCTGCAGTAAGGGTAGTTACAAGACTCCATACGCAGACTGCTATCAGGAAAACTGCAGCAGAAAAAGGTGTCGGAAGCAGGGTAAGGGCAAATGGCATCCATGCCACCGCAGGGATAACTCCGAGTACTTTAAGTATAGGGCTTACCCAGTAACTTACCTTTGAAAACCATCCCACGAGAACGCCTGTTGTTATTCCAAGTATCACTCCTACGCTAAAGCCTACTAGGTATAGACGTAGTGAATAGAGGGTATTCTGTAATATAAAATCTCCTTCAGATACAAATGCTTCCATAATGCCGGCAGGTCCCGGAAAGAATGGTTGTGTAAAAACCTGAAGCTTTGTTCCTAGAAGATCCCACAAGAAGAGGCCTATACCACATGCAAATCTAAATGCAGCCTGCCTCCTATAATTCTTTCTTCTTATATCAAATCGATAATCTATTATTCCAGCGATAATGTATCCCAAAATTAAGGCATACAGAACAAGTCTGTATGCCTGATTGCTATCTAACTGAAGTCCCAGCACAGAGTGCTTCTCAAAGGTCACACCCGATGCCTTTTGCGGAACAACTACATTTAAAACAGCTGCCATAGCAAAGCCAAGTATTGAGATAAAGATACGCAGAATGTACTTTACTTTCTTATTCATACTGACTCCATTTTTATTTTTTTATATCCCTTTATTTGTATATTCCTTTATTCTTATGTGCCTTAAATTATCTAGCACTTAATTAAATGCAGTATCAAATGCCTGCTGAAGATCTTCGATCAAATCATCTGCGTCTTCAAGACCAAGCGACAGTCTTATCGTATTAGCATGAATATCTGCCGCCTTCTGAAGCTCAGGATTTAGCTCTGTATGAGTTGTGGTCGAAGGATTGATGATGAGCGACTTTGCATCACCGATATTAGCCTGGAAGCCCCATACCTTAACCGCTTCAAGAAACTTAGTCCTCTCCTCGATATCTCCCTTAAGGCCAAATGATACTATTCCACCAGCTCCTTTAGGGAAGTACTTCTTTGCAAGTTCTCCATATGGATTACCCTTAGCATGCGGATGCTTAACCCATAGAACTTCCTTTCCGATTCTTGACTCAAGATATTCAACTATTTTCTCAGCATTTCTAACCTGCTTCTCTACTCTTTCAGAAAGTGTCTCTAGTCCAAGAAGAACAAGATAACCGCTGAAAGGAGCAAGCGCTGCGCCAAGATAGTTAAGATGAATACCTCTGATACGTCCTGTAAATGGACCATCTGGGAATACATCTATATAACTTCTAGATGAACCATCCTGAGCTCTAAGGAAGTATGGCTGCTCACTAAACTGAGGGAACTTACCATTTTTCCAATCGAACTTATTATTCTCTATGATCACACCTGCTATAACATTTCCATGTCCCGATAGACCCTTGGTTGCAGAATAGATTACGATATCAGCACCAAAGTCGAAAGGATTCAGCAGGTATGGAGTAGCTAGTGTATTATCCACGATAAGTGGAATATTATTCTTATGAGCAAGATCTGCTATAGCTTCAATATCCAGAATCGTAGCATTTGGATTCGTAAGACTCTCTATATAGATTGCCTTGGTATCCTCCTTAATCAACTTCTCGTAAGACTTAATATCATCCGCATCATCAACTATATCGAAGGCAACTCCCGACTCTCTAAATACCTGAGTGAAGCTGTCCAGCGCACCACCATATATACGAGGTGTAGATACAACTCGGCCGCTTCCAGCTGTGATATTCAGCAATGAATATGTAACTGCCGCCATACCTGATGCCAGTGATACTGCCGCTGTAGCATCATGAAGCTCGATAAGTCTGGCCTCTAATACGTCTGTTGTTGGATTAGATAATCTGCTATAAAGTGCATCCCAGCTATCGAAGGAAAACATGTCATCTGAATGAGCAACTGTTCCCATCTCAAATGCTGCTGTTGCATATATCGGAACAGAAACAGCCCCATTATGTTCTAATGGATTATATCCTGCGTGTAACTTCTTTGTATCAAATCTTGTCATAACTTAACTCCTATAAAACTTACTTCTTTCCAGCCTTGACGATTTCATCTACATAAGGAATAGCTTCGTCCAACTTCTCAAATACTTCGTCCAGTTCTTCCTTTGTGATAATAAGTGGAGGTGCAACAAGGATATGTGAACCGCCACCAAATGTAAGTATTCCATACTCTCTAAGCTTTGCCAGAAATGTATTAAGGAATGGCTTACCATCAAGCGTTTCTTCTATATAATCTCTAGTTTCTTTGCTATATGAGAACTCTATCGCACCAAAGAGACCTATGGATCTAACATCACCAACACTGATATGTTTCTCCTTAAGCTCTGCAAGCTTCTGCTTAAGATAAGGCTCAAGCTCTAAAACGTGCTCTCTAACACCGAGTCTCTTATATTCATTTATACATCCGATAGCTGCTGCTATACCTACCGGATGTGCATTATATGTAAGACCTGCAGTAAATGGATTCTCATCATAATAATCTGAGATTTCCTTGCTGATTATTACTCCACCAAGTGGTGCATAGGAACTATTAACACCCTTTGCAAATGTGATGATATCAGGCTCTACTTCTTCTCTCTCGATTGCAAACCATTCACCAGATCTAAGGAAACCTGCCATTACTTCATCCGCAACAAGAAGGATTCCGTACTTCTTGGTTATCTCTCTAACACCCTTCAGATAACCCTTTGGATACTGATATACTCCATTACTTCCTGGAACCGACTCTATAAAGAGTGCAGCTATCTTCTCTGGCCCTTCCTGAATGATCTGATACTCAAGTCTATTTAGGAAATGCTTTGTTGCCTCTTCCTCTGTCGCGAACTTGATATCATATCCATAAAGGTGAGGCGCTTCAAACTTTATAAATCCTGGGATTGTTGGGAACAGAGATGCTCTATCAGGCTCTCCTGTAAGACAAGATGCGCCATATGTTCCACCATGATAAGACTCATACTTTGAGAAGATCTTATCTCTTCCTGTATAGGCCTTTGCGAATCTGATAGCGAACTCATTTGCATCAGAACCTCCAAGTGTGAAGAGAACCTTTCCTGCATTCTTAGGTGCAAGCTCCTCGATAATCAGCTCTCCAAGCTCTCCTCTTCTATCAAATGCATGCTTAGGAGCTACATATGAAAGCGCTTCAACCTGCTCCTGAACAGCCTTGATTACTGCTTTGTTACCATGACCGATATTTACATTTACGAGCTGAGAACCAAGATCGATGTACTCCTTGCCGTTATCATCCCATACTCTTATTCCTTCAGCCTTCTCGATATAGAAAGGCTGATACTCCTTCTGTGTATATCCTGTAAATGAATACAATGTATATTTCTTTGCTTTTGCTAATGCTTCTACACTTTTCTCACTCATTTTCTACTCCTCATTAACTCTGATATAAAAAAGGCTGCTAAAAAGTTAGCAGCCCTCTTAGATACTATGTATTATCATGCCAACTCTAATTATTTGATATTCTCTCTCCAAGTAGCTGGCTTGAACTCATTAATAATTGGAAGAAGTCTCTGATCAACATCTATCTTAAGTACTGAGTTAAAGTTGTTTGTTGCGATCATCTGACCTGCAAAACCAACGATTACTACGATTTCCTGATCTGTCCAGAACTTCTTAAGAGTATCAAATAACTCATCTGAAACTGCTGTAGGATTCTTAACTATCTGCTGTCCAAGTGAAGCAAGTGCCTGCTCCTTCTCATCATACTGAAGGTTTGCTGGATCAAGTCCAAGACCCTTAACATCACTGATGAAGAACAGTGAGCATAACTGACATGAGTTTGTTGTTGATATTGAATGAGCATAAAGGATTGCGTCCTTCTCGCCGATAACTTCTACAAGACGATTCCATGATGTGTACCAAGCCATATATGCATCGTATGTTGCTGCGTCATTAAGAAGACCTCTCTTCATATTTGTAACTGCATTTCTTCCTGCGAGTTCTTCGTATCTTTCCTTCTCTGCTCCTGTTGTTTCCTCTAATTCTAATAATTTAATTCTTGCCATGATGGTATCTCCTTATATAATTCTATTTATTTATGTCTTTTGGGATCCCTTTGATGTGCTTTATATTACCGCTAGACCACGTTACTGTCTAATCTCGAATAATTATAATTAATTATAGGTTTTACCTATAATGTTACTAGGTTTTTATCTCATTCAGAAGAACTCGTTCCTTCACTTTTATATTGAGAAAAGTACCAGTTTGTGATATATTAACGCTTGTATGCCTAAGTGGCGCAGTTGGTAGCGCAACTGATTCGTAATCAGTAGGTCGTCGGTTCGAGTCCGATCTTAGGCTTCTTTTTTTTACTCATTATTAGAACTCACAATTTATGTAGGTGGGATATATGGAATATAACTTTTTTGCAACTATATCAAGAATGAAGTATATCGACCGCTGGGCACTTATGAGAAATTCTCGAAATGAGACGCTAAGCGAACATAGCCTCGAAGTAGCTATGATAGCTCATGCCCTTGCTGTTATCGGAAATGTCAGATATGACAGAAATCTAGATGAAAACAGCGCCGCACTTATCGGTCTCTACCATGACTCTTCTGAGATAATAACTGGCGATATGCCAACACCAGTTAAGTACTATAACCCAGAGATTAAAGAAGCTTATAAAGAGGTGGAAAAGATAGCAGAATATAAGCTCCTTCAGAAGCTTCCTTCTGATCTTCGTCCAGCCTTCGAGAAGATATATAAGACCGATAATTCTGCTGAAGATCATTATCTTAGACGCCTGGTTAAAGCCGCCGATAAGATATCGGCCTATATCAAATGTATCGAAGAAGAAAAGGCTGGCAATACAGAGTTTAAGACAGCTAAGGCATCTATTGGAAAATCTCTAGACAAGTTATCCGAAGAGCTTCCAGAGGTGAAAGACTTCGTAAATGAGTTCCTTCCACCATACGGAAAGACACTCGACGAATTATCATAATACTCTGCTGATTAATCCTTTTAATGTTGTTATTCAGATACTTTTTATCGTTTTTCGATATATTTTTGTTGACTTCCAATTCTTAAAGAGTTATACTCACCTCATCTTAAATGAATCGAGGGAAGTCAAAATGAATCAAAAAACTATCACTTATTGGCTTAAGGCAGTCATATTCGCTATAGGACTCCTGGGCCTTGCATTCTTCGGTGGAGCAACCGCTTATGCCTTTCTATTTAAACCAGATTATAACGAGCTGCTCCCTATCTATCTAAGACAGAATATGGTATTCATATGGATCACCGCTGCTATCTGCTATTCCATACTCTTCTTCTTCAACAAAATCGTAAAAGAGATTGGAAATGATAACTCCTTCTCTATGGAAAATGTTAAGAACTTCAAATCTATGGCAGTTTGCGGAACCTTATTCATTATCGAGCACGTAATACAGATTCTCATATGGTTGATCAAAGGCGAGACAGGCCTGATTCAACTATCCTACGATCTACTGAAAATATTCGTATTCATTATCTTTATTATCCTGTGCGTCGCCATGTCTAAGCTAGTGCAACATGCCTACGAGATCAAGCAGGAAAATGAACTTACTATATAGGAGGTGTCAGCATGATAATAGTAAATCTCGATGTTATGCTGGCAAAACGCAAGATGAAGGTATCAGATCTTGCAGATAAAGT
>CACWGK010000109.1 GCA_902760415.1 uncultured Lachnospiraceae bacterium | reverse complement strand
GCTGGATTAATGGATTAAGTAAGTGCAGATTGAGTATGCTGACGGTAGGGGCTTTTACTGTTGTATTTGTTATGTTTATTGAGTTTTTTGGTCGAGTTCCCATGGGGCATAATCAAACATGGTTCGTTGGTTGGCCAAGTACAGCTGTTGTATATAATGAGCTCATGACGCATGATACTTCTTCGGGTTCGCAACTACAGGAATTTATGAATGAAAGATATCTTAGTACATTTCTTGATCATAGTGCTGTAGTGTGTCGACTTACTGGGCTTCATGTAATGGTAGAAGTAAGGACGGTGCTAACTTGTATCTTTGTGCTTATGCAGATAATAGTGGTTTGGAAGATGGCTCATTATTTTGGAAAAGACGATGATAAAAAGTCGGTTTTTGCTTTTTTGGCATATTGGACTTTTAGAAATCTATTAATAGGTTCGCAACTATTACCAAGTTATTATACAGTTTTTAGAACTTATGAAGGTAAAGGGTTTGTTATGAATATTCCTGTCCCGTTACTCGTGCTATTGATGTGGAAAATGTATGATCATCCAGAAGATATAAGTTATCTATGGAAGGCGGTTATTTGTCTAATGGGAGCTATGACATATTCATTCTCTATGATGTTTTCGGCTCCATTTCTCTTAGTTTCCTATATTCCATTAATTATATACAAAAAAGACAGGCGGTTGATTAGAAATTTTATTGTTCTCTTCATGATAAGTGGAGCTTATGTGGCTATACATTATCTTGGGGGGAAGGGTATTATAGACCTTACGATACATAGGACGGAGTAGAGCATGCATTTTGATCCAGGACTTTTTCCGGGAAATTCAATATTCTGGCATATGTTATATACCTATTGGACTTCGTTTACTCTTGAAGTAAAGCTTGTGTTAGTGGGGTATATTTTTGTGTTGCTTTATATTGCGACTAGAGGAGAAAAGAAGGCGAAGCTTTTCTTTGTAGTCAGTTTTGTTGTGCTACTTATTGTTTGTCTTAATCCGTGGATGTGTAGGTATCTACTTGATAACTGGGGATTCTTTGAGAGATATTTCCGTTTCTTTTGGATTATCCCTGTATCTATGGGATATATGTATGTTGTTTTTAGACTATATGAAAAGGCAAGTAAGAAACAAAGGATGCTACTTGTTTCTGTGGTTGGGGTATTCTTTATCTGGTCTTGCTGGTGTGTGGCGCGTCAGACTGGATTTGATGATGTCTATACGGGCGCAATACCTAATACGGGAATGATTCCAGTTTCAAATATCTACAAGGTCGAGGATGATATAGTTGAAGTTACTGCAATGATTGAGGCAGATTCTGGTAATCCATACGTAGATAAGAAAACTCTCTATGATCATGATGTCTTTATAGAGATGAGAACATATGATGCATCGCTTATTCCGGTAGTTAATTATGGTATGGTTCCTGCTGATAAAAACATGGAGGAGGCTATTGCTAATTCAAATTATATGGCGATGGTGTGTATATATTTCACCGGAAACACTGATGGCGTTACTGAAACTAATGTCTCAGCCGAGCTTCTTAAGAATGCTATGGATAATACTGATTGTCAGTATGTAATTCTTAAGAATGATAACTATTATATGGAGTATTGGAAGGAGGCTTTTACAAGCCTTGGAACAGCTGGAAGATACACCGTCTTTAAAGTGAAGTAGATAAGAAAGATTTCATATGAAAAACCTAAGTAAAACAATCAAAAAGCTGGGAGCGGTTAAGATTATAGTGGTAGCACTTACTGTGGCTGTCCTTTTTGCGTGCTTTGGACATATGGTATATCTTGTATGCTTCCGTCAGCATCTCTCAAGTGGAGATGGTGATTTTATGAAGAGTGTTTGGGATATATATCAGTTAGTTTCTGAAGGGGCCAGTATCAAATCGGCTATAAAGGAGACTGATTATAGATTCTGGGCTGGCTTTGTTGCATTTTTTAGTATAAAGACTGGGATTCATCCATTAGAGTTATGCCATAGAATACTTCCTGGAGTTTTTTTGATAATTAGTCTTATTGAGTATCTATATCTAGGGTATAGACTTTTTGTGTTAGAAAAAAAAGGAAGATACTATACATTTATGGGCATGACTGTCTTTGCGGCTGCCTTTTTCTTTCTTCAGTATTTTATTAGATATAATAATGTTGAAGTGCCATGTAGTATGTATATCAATATATGGCGTGAACATGTTATTGTTACATTTCTTGTACTACCACTTATTCTTACTACATTCTTAAGAATTGTATATACACAAACTGCCAGTAACAAATCTGATGCGGAAGAGGAGAAAAACAATTCTAAGAAGTCGAAAAAATCTACGGGACGTCTTCCTTGGATACGTGACATCATCATTCTTTTCGTTGAGATTATTCTTTGTATTGTCTTTTATTCTGGACAGCGTATTTATGAAGTGTTCTCTGTTGATAACGAGGGCTTCAAATATATCCTCAAAGGCCTTTGGGAGACTAACTGGCCTTTCTTTATGGCACTGGGCTGTATTATCATTTGCTTTATGCTGAAAATGAAAGCAAGTCTCCCTGTAGTAATTATATGCATCATGGCGGCACTTATGGGAATTCCGCTTCCACTTGCTATTGTAATAGCGTACGGAACTAGTGCGCTGATTATTAATCCTAAGTCAATTGACCTATGGCTACCTGTGTCATTCGTGATATTTGGTATTGGCATATATGTTCTTGCTATAGAGACGGGTTCTGCGGCACATTTCAGTACGACATTTGGACCTATTGAGAATAAATATAGGATACAGTCTGGAACTCCTGAACTAGTAGATTATCTTCTTAGTGAAACATCAAAGGAAGCGGGGGTTTCTGTATATGTTGTGACAGATCAGCAGATGGCTGAATCTATTGAATCATACTCTCCATCTGTAGAAGCAGTAGTAGTTGATAATGTTACTACAGATACTGCTAATATTGCTTTTGATGCAGGTTTGGATAGCGGCGACTATGTTATAATTAAGTCCGACATTGAGCCTAGCGAGGCACTTCTCATCAATGACGAGTACGCCTTTGACAGTAAGGTGGGCGACTACACGGTGTATCGCAGAACTTACTGGGAACAGCTCGGCGAAGCTTGGGCTCACAAGGGTCCTTACGGTTTCTACCTGAAGGACGGATGGTATAAGATTGATAATGAACTTTACTATATGAATGCCGATGGCGAGGTTCAGACGGGCTGGCTGAAGTATGACGGCGAGACTTACTATCTGAAGGAAGACGGTAAGATGGCGATGAACTGGGAAGAGATAGATGATAAATGGTATTTCTTCGGGCAGGATGGCGCGATGCGTCACGATGTGACAGAGGCGGGATACACCCTCGGCCCAGACGGCGCGATGCTTGAGGATTAAAAAATCTGAAATGAGATTAAAGATTAGAATATAACAATAGAAGGAGACGAGTCAGTGGCTCAAGTTAAGATGTCTCAGAAAATTAAAGATAATATATTATATATATGTTTTGCTGCTTTTATACTCGTGCAGGGCCTGATTTTTGCATTTATCGTTCCATTTGGACAGGTGCCTGATGAGATGACACATTATCAGCTTATCGAGGAAGAGTGGGGCAAGAGTGGATATTATAGTGAGATAGTCGATGTTGTGTGGCAGCAGGGCGGTTATGATGACTTGCCTGGAAATGCTGAAGCTAAGGTCGATGACGCTGCAGTAGATAGCATCTCTGGCGTGAAGTTCTCCAAGGGCTACGACTTTCTGGAGTTTAGACCTCACCTCAACATGATTCGTCACCTGCCAGCGGCAATCGGTTTCTACATCGGTGTAGCGCTGCATCTTCCGATACTTACATGTACATATATGGCGGAGATTTTCGCGACCATATTCTTCGTGATCATGGGAATACTGACGCTAAAGACCGCGCCGATAAAGAAAGAGATATTTGCATTTTGCCTGCTGATTCCCGAGTGTGTGCAGCAGTGTACCTCGGTTAACTATGACTCGGTGGTAATCCCAACGAGCATTTTCCTCTTCGCCTATATTCTGAAGCTTTATTATAGCGAAGAGAAGATACGCTGGAAGCAAATGGGTATTTTAGCGCTAGTTTCTCTAGTTGTGCTTATCACGAAGGCACCATACGTGCTGATTGCACTTTCGATCTTTATCATTCCGATATCAAGATTTGAACTAAAGATTGGAAAGAAGTTTGAGGCGGCAAGCTTCTTTAGAAAGTTCTGGTATATCTTCCTGATACTTGCGTGTGTCGCTGGTGTAGCAGGTGTGTATCTCCTTAGAAGAAGCCCAGAGATTAAGACGCTAGTAGCAGACATCCTCAGCTTCCCATCATTTGTGAGCCTGCTTTACAGGACATACGCTCACTGGGGATATTATCATTTACAGCAGATGGTTGGAATGTTCGGTTGGATCGACTCGGTTGTGACGAGCCAGTTCCTGCTGCTCTTCTTCGGTATGATGGTATATCTAAATGTTACTATCACCGAGAAGGTGGAGAAGAAGCTGAACTTCCCACGTCGACTTATTCTCTTTCTTATAGCGGTTGCTATCGTGCTTCTTATAGAGACTGTGCTTCAGACGTGGACCTATAAGTATCTGAATTGGGATATTATGGCAGGTATCGATGCCTTCCGTTCTTATAATACTGATCTTACGGAGATTCTTGGTGTTCAGGGAAGATACTGGATTCCTTGCCTCCCACTTATACTTGTTGCGCTTTCTGGAACGATTGAAAGAAAGAACGTAAAGGTTTATTATGGTATACAGATTGTGTATTATATTATCGCTTTAATTAATGTGATCACATTACTTTATAGCAGATACTGGATGGGATAACGGATGGTACAGTCAATAATCTATTTTATATCATTTCTGGCGCTGTGGGCGGGAGTAGTCCTCAACAAGAAGAGTGATGAGAAGAAGAATATAATAGTGGAGCTGATTAAGGGAGGATTCCTCGTGCTTGCAGCGCAGAGCTTTGCGGCAGGGGTGCTGGGGATCGTGCATCTCCCTGTGTCGGCGCTGACTATAGGACTCGGAAATGTTATCTTCTCTATCTTGATTGGCATATGGATCAAGAAGAAGGGAATTCAGCATTTCTATATAAAGATACTTGATATCGTGGCGATTGCTACGATCGGCCTTCTGATCTATGCTTTTGCGATGCATAGATACGGCAAGGATTTCCATATTAACTTCGTAAGTGTGGATGCGTCGGTTCACTGTAAGAGTGCGCTCACGGTTGCGCTGGAGCATAAGCTGCCGAACAACATGTACTTCGCATCATTTAATACGGGCGTTATGATGAACGCGTTCCAGGGGATGACGGGATGCAGTTCATTTTCACTTTATAAGATATTTATACTGTGCGAGGTGGCCTTCACGGCCTTCTCAGCGTATCTCTTCTGGGCGTTGCTGAGAACCATAGGTAAGGACAAGGTCCTTGATATGATAGTGGCACTGGCGCTGACAGTTCTGTACTGGATCACATACCCAGTGTATTCGACGCTCTTCGGCTTCTCCTACTTCGGAATGGCTGTGAACATCCTGACGATGCTGGTGATCTTGATAATCGACTATCTGCAGCTGGAGACGGACAGACTTGTGAGTATAGTGTCGCTGAATCTGATACTTTTCGGAATCTTCGTGTGCTACACGCTCTTTGTTCCGACAGCGTTCTTTGGTACATTTATCGCCCTCGCAATCTTTATGATAAGACGTGACGGTAAGAAGTTTGTGAACAAGAAGAATATTCTCGAGATGCTTGAGGTGTTCCTCATCCCAACTGTGCTGGGACTTCTGCATTCCTTCGGAAATGTGAAAGAACTCTCTGCAAGTAGTGGGGGCGGCATCAAGATAGATGGCGGATGTTACTCGGATCTTTATTCGACCTTCGTGCCGCTTATTCCATTTGCGGCAATCGGTATCTACTTTATGATTAAGAAGCGTGACGGCGTGTACTCACTCCCTATGATGGGCGTTCAGCTCGCCTTCATGGTGGTGCTCTTCATTGGCGCGATGAATGGCAAGGTGTCGGCCTACTACTACATGAAGAACAACAGCGTGCTGTGGATGATGGTGCTCTTCGCGACTGCAATGGGTATCTATGGTATGATGGAGAAGTGCAAGGCGGCTTTTCTCTTCGCTTTCTTCTTCTTCCTGCTGATATTCATGGGCATTTGGGGTGACAACTGGGTTAGGTCGAGAAATCCTAGGTTCCTCGCTACGGATGCTCAGGGGTACTTTAATATCATTTACTTCAGTGATAGTTTCTATAAAGAGGGAATACGGGTTAGTCTCGATGAGGTTGACCTTTATAGATATGTGTACGATAATTGTTCAGATGCAGAGACGATTTCGGTCAATACCGAGATGGAGAACGGCTGGTTTAAGACTCTGACGGGAAATGAGAAGGCTTTCAGCTACGGCGACTTGGATGACTTTAAGAAGCTGGAGGATGACAGCGTGGGCTATGTCGTTGTGGTGTATTCACCTGCTTATGAGGTGGTGAAGGATTATCTCGGTGATTACGAGGTGATCTATAGTAACGCAGAGGGCATGGTGCTTAAGGTTAAATAGTTCCTGGGGCGATTCTTAGGATAAAATGCTACAATAGGTTGAGTGTTATGAAGAATATTATAATCATTCCAGCGTATAATGAGTCTGGAAATATTGAGAATACAGTGAAGGATATATTGGAGAACGCGCGCGGGTTCGATTATCTGATCGTAAATGACTGCTCCCAGGACAACACCCTGGACATCTGCCGTAAGAAGGGCTTCAA
>CACWGK010000108.1 GCA_902760415.1 uncultured Lachnospiraceae bacterium | reverse complement strand
TGGGGCAGGTGGTTCTCAGAGAATTGAATTAGTTAATCCGGTTACTATTTCTACTCCGGAAGGTGGTAGGGCCGGTTTATTTAAGATTATAGATAAGAATTATACTAATGAAACTACAGAGAGTGGTTATGAGGAGTACGAGAATTATTACATTTTAGATGGTGGCGGTGGTATTGCTAAGCATGCTGTACTGACCACACCGGTTACATATACGGTAGAAGTTTCTATTCCGAATACAATAGTGAAGGTTGGTGAGACGATGCAGATCACACCAACTACGAAGCGTAGTGATTCTCAGCCGGTGACAAATGCTGTTTATGAGTACACTTCACTTACTCCGGGTGTTGTCGAGGTTGACGCAAATGGCCTCGTAAAGGGTATTTCACCTGCGGATGCTTCTGTGCTTGTCACTGATACCGCAAATGGCGTCTACACGACAGTCAGCTTTTCTGTTAAGGCGGATGATGACGGTTCGGGTGAAAAGAATTCCAGTTATTCGAATGAATGGCGGGATGGTAAGTGGTACGATCAGTACGGAAGACAGAACTACAGCGGTACGCTTTCATGGAAGAAGAATTCCAAAGGCTGGTGGGTAGAAGATACTCTTGGCTGGTACCCGGTAAGCATGTGGCAGAAGATTAATGGCATCTGGTACTATTTCGATTCTTCTGGATATATGGTTTCTGATCAGTGGATCGATGGATGTTGGTGCGACTCAGATGGTTCATGTACCTACGGTGGTCAGGGCTCATGGCACTACGATGAAAGAGGCTGGTGGTATCAGGATACGCTTGGCTGGTTCCCACAGGCAAAATGGCAGAAGATTGACGGTGTATGGTATTACTTCCATGCAGATGGTTATCTTGCTACCAATCAATATGTAGATGGATACTGGGTAGATGGTAGTGGAGTGTATAGAGAGTATTGATGTAGATTTATTGTAAAGGAATAATAAAAAAAGAATTAATAAGGCCAGAGATTATTCTTTGGCCTTATACTTTTGAAGACAAGTAAGTGAATGATAACATATATTTATTTACTTAATAAGGAATATGAAATTATGTATGTGTCAACACATAGTTGGCACATATATTTTTATACATAATAATGGAAAATAAGCTTCTGGCTTAGGTCAGAAGCTTATTTTTTATTTGTTTGTTGACAAGGATGACTACTGATGCTATTTTATGAATGAATATTTATTCAGCGAATAATCCTATGATATATATAAGAGGAGTATTGATATGCCTAAGAATAAAGAAAAATGTAAGCAAATGAGAGAGGATATGAGGGATAGAATCCTGAAGGAGTCATCGGTATATTTCGCTAAAAATGCTTTTGGAGATACGAAGATGAGTGATTTAGCGAAACATATAGGAATTGGCCAGGGTACCATATATTTATATTTTAATTCCAAGGAAGAGCTCTTCGAGGAAATTAGAAAAGCTGCGGATAATAAGGAAGAGGTTTTAAAGCTTAAGATTCTTTCAAAGCTTCCTATTTCAGCAAAGGAAAAGATAGATAGAATCTCTAAAGAGGTAATTAAAAAGTTGAAAGATGATGATGATTATAAAGTGAAAATTATCATTTATACTCAGCTTCTTCTTGAGAAGGAAGACGAAATATATTCTAGTGAAATGTATAAGGAGCTGGCAAAGATTATTAAACAGGGACAGAAAGAAGGAAGCGTAGTAGAGGGAAATGCAGTTTATCTAAGCGATCTTTACTGGGGGATAGTTTATCTCAATTCTCTAAAGCTTCTTTATATGGAAAATCATAAATTGGTTACAAAGGATACTTTAAACAGGTTATTACTTAAAGATAAGTAGGGAGGAATTATGGCAAAAGTTGCAATCGTTACAGGTGCTACTGGTGGACTTGGACAGGAATTCATCAAGGAAATACAAAAAATTGACGAGATAGATGAGATATGGGCAGTGGGACGAAATGAGAAGAAACTTGAAGAACTTAGGAAGAAATATTCTATCATTCGTCCTGTTATTGCAGATTTTAGTACTGATGGAGTTGAAGTTATTAAGCAGAAAATACAGAAAGAATTACGAGCAAATATTGATGAAGTTCGATTTCTGATCAATAACGCTGGTATTGGATATATGGGTCATTTTGATAAGCAGGGTACGGAAGATATTGAGAAAGTTTGCAAGATTAATTGTAGTGCTCCTGCAGCTCTTATGTCGCTTTGTATTCCATATATGAAGAGAGGGGCAAAGATAATAAATGTTTCGTCAGCATCTTCATTTCAACCTAATCCTTATCTAAGTATGTATTCGGCCAGCAAAGTTTTTCTGAAAAATCTTTCTAGGGCTGTAAGTGTTGAGCTTAAAAGTCGTGGGATTACGGTAACGTGTGTTTGTCCTGGATGGATAGATACGGAGATGCTTCCGGATGAGAAGGATGGTGAAAAGATACATTATACTGGTAAGATCAGTGCTGAAAAGGTAGTGAAAAAGGCTATGAGGGATTGTCTAAAGGGTAAGGATATTTCCACACCAGGAGCTTTTGCAAGTTATTTTAGAATCTATTCAAAATATACACCAACCAAGATTGTGATGAAGCAGTGGGTGAAAGCAATAAGGAGATATGTAGCATGAGATACATGATTGAAACAGAAAGAAGTGATCTTTTTGATGTAAGTATTGTGATAGCTATGCGTGTTCATATAAAGGGAAATGTGAATGAAGATAGTTTAAGTTCAGCCTTCGAAGAGGCAACTAAGGCCTATGAAATATTAGGTTGCAGAGTGGTACTTGAGGAAGATGGAACTGCATATTATGAAAAGAGAAACTTTGAAGGACAGAAAGTATTTTTCGAAGAATCATCATGGCGTCAAATCCTGAAAAGAGAAGAGAAAATCCGTTTTAAGATTGAGGAAGGGGAGTTTCTTAAAGCTTTTTGTTATGAGATGAATGAAGAAGGTTGCAGTATTATCTTCTTAATGCATCATTTAGGTGGAGATGGAAAATCCTTAGTGTATTTCATCGAGAGCTTCATGAAGGCTCTTTCTGGTGAGAAGCTGGAGTTTTCTAATATTAGACTCATTCCTGCTGGCCCGTTGGATGATAAATCTCAAAGGGATAGACTAGGGCCACTAGCATTTGTTCCCAAATCCTATAACAAGAAGTGGAACAAGGATGAGAGAAAGAAATCCTTTAATTATTCTGATATGGATAAGGCGTATGAAAACTATTGGAAAGAACATGAGTCCACCATCGATGAATATATTATAAAGCCTGAAAAGGTTAATATGATGCTAGGGAAATGCAAGGAATGGAATATAGGATTTACTGCTTATATTACTACGGCATTTCTTAGATGGCTTGGTCGAAAGGCTGATGTTGGTTACGCCGTAGACTATCGTAAGGACGGTAACAGATGCATGAGTAATCAGGCAACTGGTATCTCCATTAAGTATGCATATAACTATAATAAATCATTTCAGGAAAATGCTATAAAGGTTCAGAAACTCATGACGAAAAAATTGGAGGATGATCAGTCCAAAGAGTTTATTCTTCCTTTCATGGCATCCTTCGAACCGACTCTGGTAGATGCTATAAATCTGGAGCATGCAGGCTACTTTAGAAGTAAGACTTCCAAGTCTCTGGCAACAATTCTGGGATATAGAAAGAAGACCAAAGATATGTCTGTTACTAATCTTACAAAGCTGGATATTTCAGAAGAATATGGAGAGTATAAGCTGGATTTCTTCTCATTTATTCCGCCTGTAATATCGTATGGGAAAAATATTTTAGGCATTTCCACCTTGGGAGACTGTACGGTTCTAACACTTCATAGGATTAAAAGGGGTTGATCTAATATATCAGACTGCTTAAGGACTTCTTAATCTTTTTTGCAGTAATTTAAATATTAAGAACAAATTTAAGGAGGATAGAACTGAGATGAATAATGAAGCTAAAACAGATAATAAACAGAAGAAAACCAGGAATAAGCCTAGAAAGATTGCCAAGGTAATCACCATAATCTTTGTTATCCTTCTCCTGGTTATGCTGGTCGGAAATGGGATTCTAACTGTTGTTATCTATAATCAAAACTTTAATGTAAGAGGTGACAGCTATGAACCATTTATGTTTTATGTAGAGGATTTTCAGGGGCTGTCCAGAACACAGTATGAGTTTACATCTGACAAGGGACAGAAACTTGCAGGCTATCTCTATGAGACCTCGGATGAAAATGAATCAGATGAACCTAAGGGTGTGATTGTTTTGGCCCACGGCTTCGGTGGCGGCGGACATAATTCATATATGGATGTGGCGAACTATTTTGTTCAGAATGGATATTATGTATTTGCCTATGATGCTACCGGATGTGATGAGAGTGAAGGCGAAGGCGTTGGTGGATTTCCTCAGGGAGTTATCGACCTGGATCATGCTATTACTTTTGTGGAAGGGCTTGATAAGACAAAAGATCTTCCTATATGTCTTTTTGGACATAGCTGGGGTGCATACTGCGTCAGTTGTATACCGAAGTACCATCCTGAGGTGAAGGCAATCATTGAATGTTCAGGTTTCAATAGTTCTGCTGAAGAGTTCGAGGCTCAGGGAAAGGAGCAGGCTGGAAGTTATATTTATACAATGATGCCATATGTACATCTTTATGAGAGATATAAGTATGGTGAATATTCAAAATGTAACGCCTTGGACGGGCTTGCATCCACGGATGCTAAGGTGATGGTGGTTCATAGTCAGGACGATGGCGTGGTTCCAATAAGTGTGGGATACGATAAGTACTATGAGAAGTTTAAAGATGATGATAGATTTAAATTTGTAGAATTACAGGATAAGGGACATAGTATCTTCAATGACTACACTTATGCAGATGAATTTGATTCTGGGTTTGATGAATGGCTAAAGACTCTGGATTATGATTATAATCTGGATAAAAATAAGGAAAAGTTCATGGAAGATAAGGCAGATTATATACATAAAAATCTTGATAGAGAAAAATGGACCAACACCCTGGATAAAGAACTATTTGAAGAGTTTTTGGATTTCTATGATGCTGCCGTAAGATAATATAGACATTATTTGCTTCTATCACTTTTTTTACTATCTTTTTATACCTGATTATTATAAAATTGATATGTTACGCTACTTAGTGTGACTACACTATTTATATGTTTTTCAGGGGAAGATTATGAGAGAGAAAAATCAAAGAAGGTTAGTTTTTAAGGTTATTTGTATTATTCTGACCGTGGTTTTGATGCTTGGAACATTTCCGTATGTCGGAATTAATGCTGATGCAGCATCTAAGGGGCTGGCTAACTTTGGCAAGGTGACCTCAGCTGATAAGAGCTGGACAGTATCAAATGCTTCAGATGGCGGAATTGGTACATTTACATCCACAACGGGAGAGGATTCATATTGGGTTCTTGCTGATTTTTCCGGCTACTCATATAGAGCAGGAGATTTACTTAGTATAAAGTATGATGGAGTTGATATATCTGAGGAAGAAATAGTTCTTACCGATAA
The DNA here is from genome assembly GCA_902760415.1 of uncultured Lachnospiraceae bacterium. Taxonomy (GTDB): domain Bacteria; phylum Bacillota; class Clostridia; order Lachnospirales; family Lachnospiraceae; genus Eubacterium_Q. The sequence goes on along the minus strand of CACWGK010000108.1, from coordinate 1,281 downwards.
TTCTAGTAATATATATCTTGATAAGGTAGCCTCAAGACATGTTGGATATATAACATATGTTCTACCTGACAATAAATCTATTATTCCTACTAGAGTACGTATAAAGGGAACATATAGAAATGCAGAAAAAGGTACTTCATTTTCTTTTGGTGGATTTGAGATTCATAGATCTGGAACACGTCCTTCATGGGATAATGGTTCGATACCTGAGTATAATCCTGATGCAGCTCCTCGAGGAATTGCAGTCTCTTACTATGATGATATATATTCCAGAGGATTTGCTTGGAGTACAGATGCGTCAGTTGGTTCATCTGCACTTTATATAATTCAAAAGTCCGGTAATATGAGTGCATCGAATATTAATTGGAATAATGCGACTCGTGTAAATGCATCCATGGTAGAAAGAACTGACGTAGATGGAAAGGCGTGGCATGTATTTAAGGCTCATACTACAGGGCTTACTCCTGGTGCCACTTATTTTTATAGAGTAGGTGGCTCGTCTGGATTTTCAAATGTTGGAACTCTTTATATCGATGGTGGTTCATCTGATGTTACATTTCTTCATGTAACTGATAGTCAGGAGAGCTCTAAGAGTGGATTCGATAGATGGGGAACTATGCTTGGCGCTGCTAAAGCTAAGTTTCCCAATTCTTCATTTTTGGCTTTCTCTGGCGATATGACGAATTATTCCTATAATTCACTTAATATGAATGAGTGGATATGGGGATTAGATACCGCATCCGATACACTTATGAATATGCCGCTTGAACCTTCAAGCGGAAATCATGATGGATATAATTATTCATTTGTAGATAGATTTGATATTAATTACGCGGACTATATTCCAGGGTCAGATATCGATGTGTTGTCTGGCGGTAGTTATTACTATACCTATGGATCAAATGTTCTATTTATTAACTTAAATACTAATATCAATACTTACGCGCCTGAGTTTCAGAGTCAGATTGATTGGCTTTGCAATATTCTTGAATCCTATGCTGGATATAAATGGAAGATTGTGCAGCTTCATAAGGGTCCGATATCTACTGGAGACCATACAAACCAATACGATGTTGTTGATTATAGACGTGCTCTATGTCGAATCTTTTCAAAGTATAAGGTGGATCTGGTTCTTCAGGGACATGATCATGTATATACTCGTTCGGTTTCTTATGTATGGGATGATAATGCAGAAGAGTCGACTTATGGTTTTGATTACTATGACCAGGCAGGATATGTTAATCCAGCAGCTTCATTTGATGGAGAGACTAGACTTATGAA
>CACWGK010000107.1 GCA_902760415.1 uncultured Lachnospiraceae bacterium | reverse complement strand
TTCCAGAAAAGAAGGAGATAAGCTTTGAGAGCAGATATTTAGGACTGAAGCTTCCTTCAGAGGTAGAAGATCTTAGGGGCAAGGTAAGTATTCTTGCTGAAGAAATGAATAAAACTATAGATTTAGACAGAGTTCTAGAAGTTACCAGGTGTGAAGTGCCTTATGAATCTCGTGAAGTGGATTATCCTAGTAAGGTGAGAATTGCTATAGCGAGAGATGAGGCCTTCTGTTTTTATTATGAGGATAATCTGAGAATGCTTCGTGAAGCGGGAGCGGAACTTGTTCAGTTCTCTCCTCTTCATGATAGTTTTCTTCCTGAAAATATAGGCGGCATAATACTTGGAGGCGGATATCCAGAGGTGTATGCGGATAAACTTAGTGCTAATACTTCGATGCTCGAATCCCTTAGAAAAGCATTTGACAAAGATATTCCATCTATTGCGGAGTGCGGGGGCTTTATGTATCTTCATGAATATATAAAGACAGAAGATGGCGTGTCATATCCTATGGTTGGAGTGATAGAAACAGGTTGTGAGTATAAGGGACATCTGGTAAGATTCGGATATGTTAATGTGACAGAAAAAGAGAAGAACTTTCTGCCGGACTATGCTCCAGTAATAAAGGGGCATGAGTTCCATTACTACGACAGCGATAGTAATGGAACGGACTGTATATCTTCGAAACCTTTATCAAGGCGGGAGTGGGAAAGCAGTTTTGTTACGAGTAAACATTGGTGGGGATTTACACATCTATATTATCCCTCAAATCCTGAATATGTTAAACATTTTGTAAGTGAATGTATGGCATTATGATATAGTTCTGATTTAGGGAGGCGCAGTGATGAACTCTTATAAATATTTTGAGAATACGGATTGCAAGTTCTATCCTTGCCATAAGGGGATTGAACATATGAACTGTCTTTTTTGTTACTGTCCCTTGTATAGAATAAAAGATTGCCCGGGTAATCCTGAGTTTATCGAAAGAGAAGGAAAGGTAATAAAAAACTGCACAAATTGTACATTTCCCCATAAAGAGGAAAATTATGATATAGTTATATCTGTTTTAAAGAAGAATAGATAATGAATGGTGATAAAGTATTATATGATTAGTAGTGTATTTAGACAAATGTCTCCAGAGGAGATGAATATAGAGGAAATAGCGGATATCAAGATGATCCACATCTATGATCTCACCGGTTCGGCGAGACCAGATGAAAAGTATGGAGTTACATCTGTGCTGGTTAACTATGGGGATAATAGTCAGCTTAATTATTCTGAGAATGATTTTTGCTTTAGTCTCTTTGTTAATAAGCTATTTGAGGCTTATAATACGGCGCAGGATAAGTCGTCCATCATTATGGATGATACCACTCGAGAGATTATGGAGGCAGGTGAGGTTCCGAGACATGAATCTATTCTGAGTAAGTATTATGATTCAGAGAAGCTTAGTGAGCCTGTTCTTGTAAATGCTTCAACTCTCAGTAAGAGGTTTGCTCCTCTTGTAGAGTATCTGGTAGTAGGTCTATATAAGACTATGGGAACAGAAGTTGAAGTGATAGATAGAAAGAGCGGATGGCGCGGTGCAGGAAGACTTATCATTCGTGTAGGTGATTCAAACAGGACGATATTTTTTAAGGTGTTTGAGATAAATGATAGTACATTTTCGATACGGTTAAATGGCTTTCTATCCTTAAATGGTGATCTTCTTATAAATGTTATCCTGTATGATGATTCAATATCTATCTCATATAAATCTGAAGCGACATTTATAGAAGGAAGTACTTCTTTTAAGTTCAGTAAAGAGAATCTTCGAGAAATGCACCAGATACAGAAAGATGGTGAACAGATTTTTTATGATGTGAATACGTATGAGAATACATTTTCTGAGGATTCAAACCTTGAGGATAATCTGTCTGTTCTGCACTTGGGACTTCTTCCTGGAAATATAAAGCCCTGTGCAATGTATAAACTTCCTATGGGTCTTACATTTATTATGTATGATGCGGTTGAAGCAGATGAACATGTAGAGGTTCAGACTTTCTGTGGTGCTTTTTTGTGGCAGGAAGCGAGCTGTGCAGACTTACGAGGATGGACGGTAATAAAGAGTCTTCAGTCGGGGCTCTCTCTTAAAAATGAAGCATTTAGAATACTAAATCTAAGTGATAATAAGGAAAAGATTCAGACCTCTTTCTTTACGGGTACAGGAAGTAGATATAAAGAGGAACTGGAAGGAAAATATATAATTAGTAGTTTGTTATAAGAAGGAAAGAGTGTATATATTATGGGAATATGGTCGATACTTGAAAAAGACGAAAATGCAGAATTGATAAGTAATGTAGAACGTGAGCTTCGTTCAGATAGAACCTCAGGTGCAATGGAGTTTCTAAGTAGATTTATGTATCTAAAGACTTATCCGGAAAGCCGAGTGATAGAACCTTTTGAACTTTATGCTTCTGCTGTTAAGGTTCTTATGGAAAAGAAAACTCTTGGCTCAGATAGTTATACTGTCGCTATGCAATATGGTGAAGAGATATATTCTGCAATGTTTCCTTTTGGGGAAAAGACTGCTGACTTCGAAGAATTATGTACTATCTTCTTAGAGATGTTTGATAGAGACGGAGTAGTTTTTAGAAAACTCTTTAATGCATCGATTTATGATCTCTTTAATGATAAGTATAACTTCATGAAGTGGATTAGAAGTATAGCAGGTAGGCCAGAGGCTGGTTTTATTGATGCATATATTTCGCCGTATGCAACTGAAGCAAGAACATATTTTCTTGATGAGATTCCATTTACTGCAAATCTTATAAATGTCACAAAAAAGCTTCAGGTGTCGGCTGATAAGCAGGCAGTATATGACGAAGAGTTGGGAAAACTTCGTCGTATGTCAGGTATATATGATGTAAATGAAGCTACTCTCCTAGAGGCAGTAAGAAAGATTCAGGCAGCCGAGGTGCTCCACGACAGAGTTTCGGAACTTGTAAAGGTTGTGGAGGAAAGGGTTAGTATACTTGATGCAACTTCAAGGAATTCTGTATTAGAAGTGAAGTCCTCGTGCGAAGATGAGGTTAAGAAGGCTAAGTATGAGCTTGGAATAATTGATGAGAAGCTAAAGGCGGCCTACGATGCTGCGGTAAATGAACAAAAACAGGTTGTTCTCTATGAGAAGAAGAAACTTCTAGATGATACATTTGCGGAAGCGGAAGAAAGACTCAGTCAGCTTAAGCAGGCGGCCGAGAAGACGATTAACACAGTAAAGCTCGAGATGCCAGAAGGTATCACAGAGATTAAACTGGATACGAAGCAGACAGTAGCTACGACGACTGTTCAGCCAAGTGCATCAGTCATAAATGTAGTAAAGAGCACATCTAAACCTAGCTCCTCTGGATATAATGATACTATAAGCAGTGCGGCAGATTACTTAAATGCATCTAATGATTATGCAAATATATATGAGCCGCAGGTGGCAACAGAAGATAATGATGTGGAGATACCTGATGTAAATCCACTGCTTGATGAAACAAGAAGCTTCTCTGAAAGACTTGAAGAAGCTATGAAGAAGAAACAATACATGGTTGCTATGGGAGAACATTTTCATAAAATGTTTGATGATGTTCTGATAGCGGTTATGGAGAATTCAAATCCTTACTTGATAGGTCCTTCAGGATGTGGAAAAACCTTTATGGTATCGCAGATAGCGAGAATCCTTGGCATGGACTTTATCGATATCGGATATATAAATGAGGAGTATGACATCCTGGGCTTCCAGACTGCCAACGGTGGATATAGCCGACCAAACTTCTATAGATGTTATAAGTATGGTAAGATTGCCTTCTGCGATGAGCTGGATAATGGTAACAGCAGAGCAACCGTAAAGCTTAATTCATTTTTATCGAATCTTAAGGATGCAAGCTACAGTTTTCCAAATGGAGAGAATGTACGACGTCATCCTAACTTTAGAATAATCGGAGCTGGTAATACAGACGGAAATGGAGCTGACAGTAACTACAACTCCAGAGAGAAGATAGAGGAGTCTGTTCAGCAGAGATTTACACCGATATATATCGGTTATGATAATGAGGTTGAGAAAAAAATCCTTGCAGATTATCCGGATTGGTATTCATTTTTGGTACTATTCAGAATGGCTACTGATGAGTGGGGCAGAAATAATTATGGTGATGCACCAGGTATCATAACTACAAGAGATGCTACAAGAATTAAGAAGTATAGGGATAACAACAGCTTTGATATGGAGAAAATACTTGAGTATGAGTTTATCCAGACAAAGGATATAACATACCTTGCATTTATCGAAGATCATATAAAGAAGAATATAGCAGGATATGAGAATGCGTCGACAATCTTCAATGCATTTTCCAGTATGATTAATTCAAGAAGAGGTTAATATATGAATGGGACAGGGGTGAGTCCTGAAGAATGTAAGTACCTTGATATAATTGAGAGTAAGAATCTTACGGAGTATAAGATGTACTTTGGTTCTATTGGTGAGGTGCAGAACTTTCTTCGCTTTGATCCTGATATTAATTCAGAGATTTTTTATGAACAGAAGAGTAAGTCATCTAGTGTTGCTTTTGCAGGTGCGCCTCTTGAGGTTGCTATTCAGTATCTAATAGGCGGATATAGCGAGAATTATGAGCAGTTTCTATCTATGGCTAGGCAGCTTGAGCAGATAAATAAGAAAAAAGCCAGGGTTCGAAAAACTACTACATCCTTTGTAGGACAGAGGCCAAATGTTCCTGCCTATATAGCTGGTGCTCCGAAGAATATGTACAGGCTTGAAAGAACAGAAGAGAAGAAGCTGAAGAGAATATGGATGAAGGTAACCTACGAGTCATCCACAACCGAAGAACAGATTAGAAACCGAGGAATCATAGCACTGAATCTCATCAATCTGCTGGAAATGAATAACTACATGGTGGACTTTAGACTATTCGAAGTATGTAGTGTAGATAATGAAATATTCAGGTGCGAGATTGAACTAAAGAAACCAGGACAGATTCTTATGCCTAGACTTTGTTACTATCCTATGTGCGGCAAGGAGTTTGTTCGAAGGGTGCTTTGCAGAATTAAGGAGTCTATGCCATTTAAGTGTGGCTGGGGACTTAGTTATGGAGTAGTACTAAGTGAAGAATACACTCGAATGATCATGGATTTTCATGATAAAGATATATACATAGGTTCCCCTAGTGAAATGAATATAAAAGGCGAAAATATCTATGAGGATGCTGATACATTTTTAGAAAAGATAGGTATTGGTGATAAGATAGTGCTGCCTGTCTATTCAAAGTAGGAACATCAGATATTTAGAATTATAAAAGGATTACAAAATGGATGATTTAGCTTTACTTAGAGAACTTTGTGAGAATCCAGAGTTATATCTGGAGGATGAAGATAGAGAATTATTACAGTCAAATAAAGAACTTCTGGATATCAGTAAGGCGAATAGTATTACTGTGTATGGTACAGATATTCAGAAGAATATGGCCGAACTGTCAGAAATGATGATCAAAAGTATCGGTGAAACTAATGTTGATGAAATAAGCGATATTATAGATCAGACGGTGACATATCTATCTGATGCGGATGAAAAAGCTGAGGAAAAGAGCTTCTTTCCTTGGAAGAAAAAATCAAGTTCGCTTACACTTCAGAACAAGTATGATGTGGTATCTCAAAATGTAGAAAAGATTGAGTCTTCACTGGAAGCTCATCAGGTCCGTCTTATGAAGGATACAGCGATGCTGGATCAGATATATAAGATGAATCAGGAGTACTTTAAGCTTGTGAATTACAAGATAGCGGCTGCAAAAGATAAGCTGGAGCAGATTCAGCTGGGGGATTATCCAAGTGATTGTGCTGATATTATTCCAGATATCATAGATAGATTAGAACGTAAGATACTGGAGCTTCAGACTACAAGAACTATCTCTCTTCAGCAGGCTCCACAGATCAGAATGCTTCAGGCAAATGCGGCGGCTATGGCTGATAAGCTTCAGTCAACGCTTTATACTGTTATTCCTTTGTGGAAAAATCAGATAGTTATTGCATTTGGAACTGAGCACACTAAGGCGGCTATAGCTGCGGATAAGAAACTGACAGATATGTCTAATCAGCTGCTTATCAAAAATGCTCAGAATCTGAAGATGCTTACTGTAGAGACGCAGAAGGCGAGAAATGATAATAATATAGATCCGAAGGCTTTAGGCGAGGCGAACAGGATTCTTATAGAGAGTCTTGATGATATAACCAAGATTCAGCAGGAAGGTAAGCTAAAGCGCTATAAGGCAGAGCAGGAGCTTGCGAAAATCGATGAAGAGATGAAGGAAAGGCTTTATCTGGAATCGGTAAAAGCGGGCTTATAAGATTACAGTATTTGTTTTTTTGGAGGAAATGTAATGTCAGAACAATTTTCAAGGACGCAGCTTTTATATGGAGCTCAGTCCATGGAGAAATTGGCTGCTTCCCGTGTCGCAGTTTTTGGAATAGGTGGAGTCGGCGGCTACGTAGTTGAAGCGCTTGCAAGAAGCGGAATAGGTGCTCTTGATATAATAGATAATGATCAGGTCTGTCTTTCGAATATCAACAGACAGATAATCGCTACTCATAAAACTATTGGAATGTATAAGGTTGATGCGGCAGAGGAGAGAATTCATGATATAAATCCTGACTGTGTAGTCAGAGCTTATAAAACATTTTTCCTGCCAGAGACGCAGGATCAGTTTGATTTTAGCCAGTATGATTATGTCGTAGATGCTATAGATACGGTTACGGGTAAACTTGCAATTATAGAAAAGGCGAAGAAAGCAGGGGTTCCTGTTATATCTTCTATGGGTGCTGGAAATAAGCTACATCCTTCTATGTTTGAGGTGGCAGATATATATAAGACTGAAGTTTGTCCTCTTGCAAAGGTTATGAGACGTGAATGTAAAAAGAGAGGGATAGA
>CACWGK010000106.1 GCA_902760415.1 uncultured Lachnospiraceae bacterium | reverse complement strand
ATAGTTAATTAATCTGATATTTGATTAATTAGATGATATAAGGCAATCAGTCATTTTGGGCTGGTTGCCTTTTTTGATATATAACATACCTATAACTAATATTACATTTTATGTATTTTACAAAAACTCATTAATGTTGTATTCTTCAATTCATAAAAATCATGCTGACTGTATGAGCAGAGGTGAGAATATGAATTTGAAGATGTTCCAAGTATATTGGATTAGCTCTATAAAGAGTATATAAGTAAGAAGGAGTTTATTATATGAGTGATGACAATACATTAGATATTGAATATAAAAGGGATGTTGAACCAGTCATCCGTCAGTATTTAAAAGATTTAAAGTACGGATATATTACACTTGTTGTTCAGGATGGTAAAGTAATACAGGTCGAAAGAAATGAAAAGACCAGATTAAAGTAATGCTTTCCTCAACCTAATTAGGTTTTTGCCGTTATGGATTATATTCCATAGCGGCATTTTTTGCATTATATTATATATTTAAGCCTTTATTATTATATTTACTTAATTGATGATTTATATAGAAAATGGTATAATAGAAACGTGGTTACATGGGGGAAATAATATGTAACCGGGGAGAGGGACAACTTAATGGGAGAAAAAAATGAACTCTTTGTTTCTTATATGGAGAGGCTTATTAGGCTTACCCATATAGAACCATTTGACCGAGAGAGTTATAAGGAACTTATTATTGAAATATGCGACACATATAAGCTTTCCAAAGGGGCTATCGAGTTTTATAACACTCCACATATGGAGCAACTCGGTAAGGGAGAAGTTTTCTGTGATTTCGATAGTGGCAAAGATTCAACTATACTACTTCGTATAAGAATTGAATCTAGTACAAAAGCGGTTATAATAGGTACCTTATATACCACAAATGATTTCGAGGATTACACAAATGAGGAACTAACCGAACTTGATACTATGCTTAGGATCATTATAGGTTTTGTTAGTCGCAAAAGAATCCTACGAATGTTAGAAAACTTTGGTTTTTATGACATCGATGGATATAGGAACTTTCGTTCATTTGTTCGATATCTTGACTTTGCTAATGCTGAGAATAGACTCGGAGGAATGGTTGCATTTCATATAGACTTACATAACTTCACCATGGTTAACCAAGAGGTTGGCCGAGACAATGGTGATATTGTACTCAAAAAATATTACGATCTCTTAACAGAAACTATAGGAGATAAAGGAATCATTGCTCGTTTAGGTGGTGATAAGTTTATCGGTGTCCTTAATCGTTCAATTAAGAGACAAGTCTTTGATTTATTCTCTGGTACAACTATTTCAATTAATGAGGCATCTGATCAGAAGATTTATATATCTGCTGCTACAGGTGTATTTATGATACCTAATCCATTTATGCTTATGACATACGGCGATATTATGGATAAGATAATGCTTGCAGGTATGACTGCAAAGCGTCAGTCAAAAGGTAGTATAATTGTATACGATGAGAAAATGAAGAAGGCCCAGTCTCATGTAAAGAAGGTTCAGACTGAATTCCGTGAAGCCCTTAAGAACGAAGAGTTTCGTGTATATTATCAGCCTAAGGTTGATATTGAGACAAAGAAGCTCAAAGGTTCTGAAGCGCTTTGTAGATGGATTAAGGATAAAACGATTATTCCACCAAATGATTTTATCCCAATTTTAGAGATGAATACTGATATATGTCAGCTTGACTTCTACATGCTGGATCATGTATGTAAAGATATACGTAGATGGTTAGATGAAGGAAGAGAAGTAGTACGTGTATCAGTTAACTTTTCAAGAAAGCATTTAATTGATGTAAATGTTCTTGAAAAGATTATAGCTACAATAGATAAAAATAATGTTCCTCATGAATATATAGAGATTGAACTTACAGAAACCACAACAGATGTTCTCTTCAGTGACTTAAGAAGAGTAGTATGTGGTTTGCAAGAACAAGGTATTAAGACTGCAGTAGATGACTTTGGTGTGGGTTATTCATCACTGAACCTTATCCGAGATTTACCTTGGAATGTTCTTAAAATCGATAAGAGTTTTGTTCCAAAAAATATAGAAGAAGAGGAGAGTATTCAGAACAAGATGTTCAAGCATGTTATATCGCTTGCGCATGATCTTGGACTGGAATGTGTTATAGAAGGTGTTGAAACTCTTGATCAGCTCGAGGTATTACGTAAGAATAATTGCAATATAGCTCAAGGATACTTCTTTGATAAACCACTTCCACTAGAAGACTACGAGAATCGTCTAGATGAAAGATTTTATTCTATGCCATATTAGATAAGTGCTTTATGAGGGGGTAGAGGTATGTTAAAAGAATGGGTAAAGGAAGATCGGCCTTCAGATGAAGAGATAGATCTTCGACTAGATAAAGCAAGAAAAGAATTAGCTATTAGACAAATGAAAGTTAAGGAAATGGGGCTTCCTGTACTTGTTGTCTTTGATGGATGGGGTGCAGCCGGTAAAGGTAGTGTTCTTGGAAGAATTATCAAAAATATGGATCCAAGATTCTTCAAGGTTGAAACTTTATCAGCTCCAACAACAGATGAGACAAGAAGACCATTTCTTTATAGATATTTTATAAGAATACCTGCAGCTGGAAAGTTCTCATTTTTCGATGGAAGTTGGATGGGAGAGGTTACTTCTCATTATCTTCATGGAGAACTAAGTGAGCAGGAGTATAAGAATCAGTTAACCAGTATAAAGAGATTCGAGAGAACTCTAAATGATAATGGTTATCTTGTAGTTAAGTTCTTCTTCCACATAAATGAAAAGAAGCAGAAGAAACGTCTCAAAGAACTTGAGAATGATGCTTATACAAAGTGGCGTGTATCTGATAAGGATAAATGGCAGAATAAGCATTATGATAAATGCCTGGATGTATATGACGAATATCTGGAGACAACAAATCAATTTGTTGCACCTTGGTATTTTGTAGATTCATCTGATAAGAAATGGTCAGAATTACAGGTTACTGAGATACTTATATCAAGTATTGATACTGCACTAAGAAATCAGCAACATACATCAGCACCTTTACTTCAGAATACATTTCCACTTAAGCAGGTGCCTCATTTATCAGAGATTTCTTTAGATAAGACACTTACAGATGAAGAATACAAGAAAGAACTTGATATACTTCAGGATAAACTTAAGAAGCTTCATAATGAGCTATATCATAAGAAAATACCTGTTATTATAGCTTATGAAGGCTGGGATGCCGCAGGAAAAGGCGGCAATATCAAACGTATAGCTGGAGCCCTGGATCCTAGAGGCTACGAGGTTCATCCTATAGCAAGTCCTGAGCCTGCTGAAAAGGCAAGGCATTATCTATGGAGATTTTGGAAGAGACTTCCTAAGGACGGTCATATAGCCATATTTGACAGAACATGGTATGGTCGTGTAATGGTTGAAAGACTCGAAGGATTTTGTTCTGAAAATGATTGGCAAAGAGCGTATAATGAGATAAATGAGTTCGAGAAGGAACTTGTAGATTGGAATGCAGTACTTATAAAGTTCTGGGTCCAGATAGATAAGGATACGCAGCTAGCTAGATTCACAGATAGACAAAATACACCTGAAAAACAGTGGAAGATTACCGATGAAGATTGGCGAAATCGTGAAAAATGGGATCAGTACGAGGAAGCTATCGATGAAATGATTCAGAAAACAAGCACAAAGTTTGCCCCTTGGTACGTTCTTGAATCTAATGATAAAAAATATGCTCGTATTAAAGCACTTAAAATCGTTATAAAACAACTCGAAAAAAAGTTGGATCAAGTTAAATAAATAGCTTAGTTTAATGACAGAAAGGGGAATAATTAACTATGAAAAGACCAAATCTAAATGTAAATAACCAGAAAAATGCTGAGCTATATATTGCAGCAGATACAATTAAAGATATGTTCAAAAAGGCAAATATACTAAGTCCACTTACATATGATAGACTTAGCCTTAGCTTCCATTCAATGAAGCGAGATTTGCAGCAGTCAAAAAAAGACGAATTTTCACGAGTTTTAAATGCTGCTCTCGGCGAAGAAATAGAAGGGTGGGAAGATTTACTCTGTGACATCCACTTCAAGAAATATAGAGATGTCGGCGAGGTTGTCGAGGTAGATGCCGGAATCTTCACCATATTAATATATATTGATAAAAATGATAAGTTTAAAATCAAGTATTATGACGAGTAAAAAAAGTAATAATTCTGGATATACAAATTAAGAACAAAAATAAAAGCAAAAGCAGAACAAAAACTGCTTTTGTTTTTTATTGTAAACATATAAGATAACTTACGTAAACATAAAGAAAACCGCTAAAATTAGTTGATTTTCCTAAAAAATAGTAGTACAATAATAATATCAATTTATTCGTGAAACCATAGTTTTGCGAAAATATAGCAGTGCAAAGACGGAGCGAAAGTGGTTCCGAGCGCATTTATGCGCACAGGAATTACTTTCGTGACGGATTTATACGGGCGACAGCCCGGAATCGCTGATTATAAGGCAGCTTGTCTGCCGACCGACGAACCTTTGTTCGGCGGAATCAGCGATTAGCACTGCTATAAAGTTTTGTAGTTTACCCATAATGTAATTAATAACATATTCTATATTATATACAATAATACAAATATATACGAGGTACCCACCATGTCCGAATCTTACGCTAAACAACTCTCAAAAAAACAAATCCTAGAACTTCGTTCTATACTTTCTGATTTACCACCATACGTTAAGGATTTCATGCGTTCTATAGAAACTACAACGCAGCCACGTACACGTATTGGTTACGCACATGACATAAAGTATTTCTTTGAGTTTCTTCAGTCAGAGAATCCATTTCTCAAAAAGAAAGAATTGTATGAAATAACTTATGATGACATAAATAAGCTTGAAGCTCGTGATATTGAGGAATATCTTGATTATTTGTCATATTATGTACGTAATGGCCGTGAATATACCAATGATAATGCTTCTAAAAAGCGTAAACTCGTTGGTTTAAGGGCCTTTTTCAAGTATTTATATATCAATGATTGCATTTCCCAAAATGTAACTGAAAAGGTAAAAACGCCTAAGATTAAGGAAAAAGCTATAACACGTATGGAAGCCAATGAAACTGCTGATTTCTTAGATACCGTTGAATATGGAATCAATTTAACTGATCGTCAGCAAAAGTTTCATGAACGTGATAAAGTCCGTGATTTAGCGCTTCTTACATTAATGCTTAGCACCGGACTCCGAGTTTCTGAGACTGTTGGACTAAATATTGACGACGTAGATTTTGATAATTCACGCGTTAAAGTCACTCGAAAAGGTGGAAATGAAGCATTTGTATATTTCTCTGACGAAGCTACAGATTATATCCAGGATTATCTTAAAGAAAGAGAAAAAATCATACCTGTAGATGGCCATGAAGATGCACTCTTCCTCTCCTCTCACAGAAAACGTATATCCGTTAGAACTGTAGAAAATATGGTTAAGAAATATGCCAGAGTTACTACTCCACTAAAGAAAATCACACCACATAAGCTTAGAAGTACTTACGGAACAGCTCTTTATCAGGAAACTGGTGATATATACCTGGTAGCCGATGTACTTGGTCACAAGGATGTTAATACAACAAGAAAGCATTATGCAGATATTGATCAGGAACGTAAACGCCAGGCTCGTAATAAAGTTACTCTTCGAGAAAACAAGGAAGAATAACTTCTAAAAAAAATATGTATCTTCGCTCATTCTCTAATGAAAATATAGCATAATATAATTTAATTTACAATAAATATTTTATGTAAACTTATCTCTATATTTATATATTCATAATCATGCATACTAGGATTATCACTATAGATCCGAGGATAGAACTAGCTATATTTGCAAGTATTCCGTAAAGTATATTCTTACCATATTTTACCATTTGTTCTTTATTTAACAGTGTAAAGCAATATATTAATGTTTCTATTAGCGTGATTATGATTTCTGCAAAGAAATTGATTAATATAAGCATTACATCAATTCTTGATACTGTAGATATAAGGAATATATTATATGGTATATTGGTTAATGTATTTGTTATAAGAAATACTAATACATTTCTTTTAATGAGTGGATATCTGAATCCTATAAGTATCAGAAACTCTATTACAAGAGTCAAGATAAAACAGATTATTATAGTAATAATACTTATTATTCTGGATTTTCCTTCCTCTTCTACTATCGAAGAGGTTGCTACATCATAAGTACATATAGCCTTAAACTCTTTTTTAGTATGAGACTCACTTAGATATAGATTTCCATCTGTATCAATAAGTATTACTCTAAAATCAGATGGCACCATATAGGTGAAATGATATATTTCCTCTGGATTTTCATTCTTATCAGATTTTTTGACATTTGATCCTACAGGTGACTCGAAAAAAACATATCCATCATATCTGAAGGATTTCAGAAAGTTATAGACAGATTCTTCTGTGACATTTTCAACCTTTACATCAGTGCTTGTCTCAACAGTATTCTCTATACCATAATTTCTTTTTTCTAGTAGAGCTACAAAGTATTCGTCTGGACCATTTTCTATAGTAATAGAAATACTTGGTTTAGGACCCATGTCAGCATTTACATCCTGAGATATACTTAAGATAAAATAAAATATCAGATGTATAGATAATAGGAATATAGTTATGAAACTTACGATACGTCTTTTGTTCATGCCATTGTCCCCCTGAACATAAAACTAATTAATATTAAGCTCTTTATTTAATGCATTTAGAACTCTTTTCTTATCTTTAGTCCATTCAGGTGCAATAAGTATCCTTTTAGGACCATCACCTGTTAGTCTATGAATTACTATATCATCAGGTAGTATATCCACGCAATCTTTAATTAGTGATATATAATCATCCATCGTCATAACTTCAAAGAGACCATTTCTATAGTCAATTGCTAGATCAGTTCCTTCTAAAACATGTAAAAGTTGGAGCTTTATGCCTTGTACACCGCTTTCTCCGACGTACTTGACTGTTTGTAGCATTTCCTCTCTGGATTCACC
>CACWGK010000105.1 GCA_902760415.1 uncultured Lachnospiraceae bacterium | reverse complement strand
TCAATGAACACATTTAGAAACCTACATCTGCATAGTGAATATTCACACCATAGTCTAAAATTAGGCAATGGAATATTTGTTATGCATTGATGATATAAGTGGAAAAGTAAGCTAAATGAATGTTAATTGATATATAGCCGCTTATGCTTGGATGCATAGGCGGTATTTTTTATAGGATGGGTCTATGGAGATGCTGCAAAAGGTATCTCCTTTTTTATTTGTTTTTGTAGTAGAAAGGAAGTGACAAATATGGTTACAGTAAATATGGTAGCAACTGGAGCAAATATTAAAAATATGATGAAGGCACGTAATATAAAGGTGAAAGATGTTCAGGCAGTATGTGGTTTTGGCACACCGCAGGCTATATTCAAGTGGATGCGTGGTGACTGTATGCCAACCATAGACAATATGATCATCATCGCAGATATGTTTGGCTGTACTATGGATGACATAGTAGTTGTAGATAAATAGATATCCGATATAGGAGGCATATCTAAAAGAAAGAGCTAA
The DNA here is from genome assembly GCA_902760415.1 of uncultured Lachnospiraceae bacterium. Classification (GTDB taxonomy): domain Bacteria; phylum Bacillota; class Clostridia; order Lachnospirales; family Lachnospiraceae; genus Eubacterium_Q. The sequence goes on along the minus strand of CACWGK010000105.1, from coordinate 6,560 downwards.
AAAGTTTTCCATATTCACTTTCAAGAACAAGATACTTATGTTAGTATAAATGTGCAGAAGATTTATAATTATTGAGTTAAGAATAGGTATTTTGTGAGATCGAGGGGATATACATGATTAATGATCCAGAAGTTTTTAATCAGGTAGCTGTTTCATTAGCAAAGCATTATGTGTGTGTTTACTATGTTAATCTAGATACAAATCACTATATAGTATTTTCTGATTCTATTCAGGCTGGGTCTGCAGGCTTTCCTAGTGAGGGAGAGGACTTCTTTGGTGATTGTCTTAAAAATGCCAATAGGTTTGTTCATCCTGACGATATTCAGATGATGGTGGAAAGATGTAGTAAAGAGAAGATAATAGAGGGGCTTTCTACGAAGGAAGATTTTAGCGTTTCCTTTAGATCTATAGCTGAGGGCAGTGTTAAACATATGAGACATATATTTGTCTTATGCGAAGATAAGAAGCATATAGTATGCTGCCTGGATGATATCGAAAAAGAATTCAAGGAAAAAGAAAAACACAAAAAGAATCTTAAGTCGGCTGAGATTATGGCTAGACGTGACGAGTTAACAGGAGTTAAAAATAATCATGCATTTAAGGAATATGTTGATTCTCTAGATGATATGATTAGTTCTGATTCCGGTGACATTGAGTTCAGTGTAGTAATGTGCGACGTAAATGATCTTAAGACAATCAATGATACAAGAGGTCATAGTTATGGGGATGAGGCTATTCAGGCGGCAAGCCGTTTGATATGTGAGACATTTCAACATAGCCCTGTGTTTAGAATTGGTGGCGATGAGTTTGTTTCTGTATTAACTAAACAGGATTATGAGAATCGCGATTATCTGGTTAAAAAGCTAAGGGAAGAATCTGAGGATAATAGAAAAACTCGTTCCGGTCCGGTTATAGCAGTCGGTATGGCGTCATATGGAGCGGAAGATAAGGCATTTTCGAGTGTTTTAGAACGTGCTGATCAACTGATGTATATAGATAAAAATACTATAAAGTCGCTAAAAACAGTTGAAGGATTAAAAAATCTGGAAATGATAGATATGCCAATCCCACTTGAGAGAAAGAGGCTGCTTGATGCATTTTTTGGTGCTCTTGTTACTGTGACAGGCGGCGGATATATATACTTAAGTGATTTACACTATGATTTTTCGAGATGGTCTTTATCACTGGTTGATGACTTCGGTTTTGAATCGGAATATATGTACCATGCAGATAAGATATTCCGTGAAATAGTTCATCCAGATGATCTCGAGGTTTTAGATTATGGAACAAAATCTGTACTGAGTGGGAGGGCAGAGGTTCAGCCTATTCGTTACCGTGCCCGTAAGAAAGACGGAACATATGTTGTTCTTCACACCAGAGGATTTGTATTAACTGATCGTGACGGTAAACCAGATTATTTTGGTGGTATTATACTTCATGATGATTAAGAGGGATTCATTTAGAATAAAAGCAGGTGCTTAATTCATTTTGCGACAATATTATATCGTCTTACGACAGATTTAAACAAAAGTTCTTCATTTTGTTTTATCCTCAAACCATAAGATATGAGAAAGGTATGGAGGTAGACAAAATGAAGAACTTTTTTAAACAGCTTGGAAAAGCCTTTTGTTACTTGGGTGCATATATGGGATGCCAAGGTATTGCTGGTTTAATAATGCTAGTAGGATGCGGTGTTGTAATCGGATATAAATCCGCAGCTTCTGGTGAGACGAACTTAGCTACATCATATGTGATGGAACAGGCTGGAATTATGGTTGAAAATAATATGGGAGTAGCACTTATCATTAATGCTATTCTTGCTATGGCCATATACCTTGTTGTAATGAAGATTAGAAAGCATAAGTTTACTAAAGAGGTAGCGATAAAGAAGGTTGGAGTAAAAACTATAATTCTTGCTATAGCAGCAGCTCTTGGTGCAATATGTGTTATTGATTATGGTGTTGAACTTCTTCCTATACCTGAAGAACTTATGAATGGACTAGTTGAAGATACTGGAAAGGTAGCTGGGATGCCTCTATGGCAGAGCATTTTAGCAGCCTCAATTATTGTTCCAATCATGGAAGAGATTGTATTTAGAGGATTTATGTTCTCAAGACTTGATAAGGCTATGCCGACATGGATTGCTGTAGCTATCACATCTATAGCATTTGGTCTTGTACATGGACAGATGATCTGGGCACTTCTAGCAGCGTTAACAGGTGCAGTGTTCAATATAGTTAGAATCAAGACAGGTTCTATCATTCCTACAATCGTAATGCATATGGTCAATAATTCACTGGCAACTTTGATTCCTGAAAGTGCGTCTGAGATTCCTATTCCAACTATTGCAGTAGTAATCTTTGGTGCGGTTCTTCTTGCTATATCTCTTTACTTTATTGGAAGAGATGAGGATAAGGGCGAGGTAGCAGAGGTAGAAGTTAAGGTTAGTGAAGATATTAAGAAAGTAGCATAATGATACTAAGAAGCGGTTTTTGAACTTAAAGTTATATGATAAAATAGAATATAGGATTTTACAGAATACAAGCATGGTAGTTCGGATTGAAAGGATAGCAAGATGAATAAAGCAAATGAGAAGGTTTTAGCTCGTCTGAAAGAAGGAAATGAAATATATGTAAGGAATAATCAGAACGCAGGCGATGTGTCACTGGCAATTCGTCAGAAGACGGCCAGGGAGGGACAGCATCCCTATGCGATAGTGATAACATGTTCGGATTCAAGAGTTATTCCGGATGCTATCTTTTCAGCAGGAATAGGTGAACTCTTTGTTATACGTGTAGCAGGAAATGTTCTTGATAATCATCAGCTTGGAAGTATTGAGTATGCATTTTCACATCTGGATGCAAATGTTATCGTAATGTTAGGACATACAAAGTGCGGAGCAATATCGGCGGCTCAGCATAGTCATGAATCTGAGGATAAGTTTATAAAGTATATCATCGAGGATATTACAGAGGCTATAGGAACAGAAACCGATGATTATAAAGCAACAGTGCTAAATGTAAAGCATGGCGTAAATATCATAGCAAATGCATTTCATGATCATCCAGATATAGAAGATGGAGAATTGGATGTTCTTGGCGCTGTATATGATATAGAAACAGGCGTAGTTGAGTGGATATAAAAGTATAAGATATCAGTATCGTATAGCGGTATTGATATCTTTTTTTATTTGTTATAGTAAAAACCTATTGACTTACTAGGTGAATAATGATAATATAACACCGTTCAAGAGATTTGAAGAAGGAGACAAGCATATGTCTAATATAGTCAGAACAACTAAATACATGTGTTGCTGTTGCTGCGCAGTGTATGATATCCGGACATATAATATGGCTGGTGTTTTGACGTGTCGATGTTGCAGTCAACTTTGAAACACTAAAAGAACAGTAGAGTGACTCATATGTCACTACTCAAGTTATGAAACCATGTTGTCCGGGAGCTAGAAAGCCTCGGGCTTTTTTTGTGAAAAGAATAAATAAAAGGAGTATAAGAAAATGTCAATCAAACTTAATTCATTAGTAATTCACGGCGGTATAGATGGAGATGAAACTACAGGAGCAGTAAATGTCCCTATCTATCAAACTTCAACATATAAGCAGGACGGCCTTGGCGAGGACAGAGGTTGGGAATATTCTAGAACAGGTAATCCAACAAGAGCAGCTCTCGAGAAGCTTGTAGCTGATCTTGAAGGTGGTGAGTATGGTCTTGCATTTGCATCAGGACTTGCTGCTATAAATACAGTACTGTCTCTCTTTAAGTCAGGAGATAGACTTATAGTATCAGATAATATCTATGGCGGAACATTTAGAATACTTGATAATGTCTTCGACAGCTTTGGCATTACATATACTATCGTAAATACCTCAAATCTAGATGAGGTTGAAGCTGAGCTAAAGGGAGAAAATGCTGATGAAATCAAGGCAGTATATATTGAGAGCCCAGCTAATCCACTCCTTACAGTTACAGATATCGAGAAGGTATCAGAGCTTGCAAAGATTTATAACAAGAAGGTGATCGTAGATAATACATTTCTTACCCCATATTTACAGAGACCACTTTCACTGGGCGCTGACATCGTAGTACATAGTGGAACAAAGTATCTTGGCGGTCATAGTGATACAGTATCAGGTTTTGTTGTAGTAAATGATAAGGAAATAGCTGATAGACTTTACTACCTTCAGAACGCTATCGGAGGAGTGCTTGGACCATGGGACAGCTACCTTATGATTCGAGGTATAAAGACTCTTGCGGTAAGAATGGATAGACATGTTGCAAATGCTAAGAAAATCGCTGAATGGCTTGAAAAAAGCGGCTATGTTGAGAAGGTTTACTACCCAGGTCTTGAGTCGGATCCCGGTTACGAAGTACAGAAGAAGCAGGCAGACGGACCAGGCGCAATGATCTCATTTACGCTTAAGAAGCAGTATGATTATAAGAAGTTCTTTAAGTCATTAAAGCTTGTTACACTTGCCGAAAGTCTTGGTGGTGTTGAGTCACTTGTATGCCATCCTGCGTCTATGACGCATGCAGCAATTCCAAAGGATATTAGAGAAGCTGTAGGTATCACAGATGAGCTTATAAGACTATCTGTTGGAATTGAGGATGCAGATGATATTATAGCTGATTTAGAACAGGCAATACTTGCATAAGGGAGTAGAAGGGGTAAGAAAATGGAAGTATATAATAGCGTACAGGAAATGATAGGTAACACACCTATTCTGAAGCTTAATCATATGAATGTTAAGGAAGGCGTAAATGTCTACGTTAAGCTTGAACTCATGAATCCGGCCGGAAGTGTTAAGGATAGAGTTGGAATGTATATGATAGAGGATGCTGAGAGAAGAGGTATCTTAAAACCTGGTGGAACTATAGTAGAGGCGACTGCGGGTAATACAGGAATTGGTATAGCGGTTGCTGCACTGAATAAGGGATATAAGATAATCTTTGCTGTACCTGAGAAGTTTTCTCTGGAGAAGCAGCATGTTATGGCTGCACTTGGTGCAGAGATCGTTCATACACCAAGAGAAGAAGGAATGCTCGGTGCTGATAGAAAGGCGGATGAGATAATTGCATCGATTCCTGGTGCAGTATCTATGAAGCAGTTTAAGAATCCTGCAAACCCACTTTCTCACTATGAGACTACAGGGCCTGAAATATATAGACAGCTGGATGGACAGATTGATTACTTTGTTGCAGGTGCAGGAAGCGGCGGTACATTTTCTGGTGCAGTTAAGTATCTGAAGGAGCAGCGTCCTGAGATTAAGGGAGTGCTTGCAGATCCAGTAGGCTCAATCATCGGTGGTGGTGAGCATGCTGACTACGATATAGAAGGTATCGGAAATGACTTTATAGCTGATACAATGGATGTATCTCTGGTTGATAAGGTTGTTAAGATAACAGATGACAATGCGTATTCCACAGCTAGACTTCTTGCTGCAAAGGAAGGAATAATAGCAGGTTCTTCATCAGGAGCGGCACTATATGCAGCACTTAAAGTTGCAGAAGAGATTGACACTGGAAATATAGTTGCTATACTTCCAGATAGGGGCGACCGTTATATCAGTAAAGGTCTTTTCTAATAAGTGTAGAGGAGTAGTATTATGACACTTAATCAATTGAAATATGTTATAGAAATATCAAAGCAGAACTCGATAAATGAAGCAGCTAAGAGCCTATTTATATCGCAGCCAAGTCTTACAGCTGCGCTTAAGTCTCTTGAGCAGGAGGTCGGCTTTGACATATTTATCAGGACAAATAGTGGTATAACCCTGACAGTAAAGGGCGAGGAGTTCCTAGGCTATGCGAAGTCGGTAGTAGAACAGTACGACATACTAGATGCAAAGTATATCTCTAAGAGTAATGTAAAGAGAACATTCCAGGTATCTATGCAGCATTATACATTTGCATTAAATGCATTTATCTCTGTTGTAAAGCAGTATGGAATGGATGAGTATGAGTTTGAGGTTCATGAGACTAGAACTTATGATGTTATAGATAATGTTAAGAGTCAGAAGAGTGAAATCGGTGTATTATATATGAATGACTACAACCGAACTGTGCTGGAGAAAATCCTTCGTGATGCAGGTCTTAAGTTTACACCTCTTTTTGACTGTAGTATATATGCCTATATGAGTAAGAGTAATCCGCTTGCTAAGAAGAAGCAGGTTACCATGAAGGATCTGGATGAATATCCATGTCTTGCATTCTCGCAGGGAGAGCATAACTCATTTTACTTTGCTGAGGAAGTTCTAAGTACGTATGAATATAAGCGTCTTATAAGGGTAAGTGATAGAGCTACTATCCTTAATATGATGATAGGATTAAATGGATATACACTCTGTTCAGGTATTATCTGCGAGGATCTTAACGGAAGTGATTACTGTGCAGTTAAGTTAAATACCAAAGAAAAGATGACTATAGGTTACATATCACGTAAGCATTCCAAGATTAGTGAAATGGGCGAGAAGTACATCGAAGAATTAAGTAAATATAAAGAAATGGTGCTTGAATAAATCTATTAGATATCATCCGCTATAGCC
>CACWGK010000104.1 GCA_902760415.1 uncultured Lachnospiraceae bacterium | reverse complement strand
CGTGGAACCGGAATCATCGAATATACTCCTACAGAGAACTTTGTAGATTACTCTTCAAACGCTGTGGATTATGACTTCGTAATTACAGAAGCAACTACAGAGGCTAAAACAGAGGCACCTAAAGAACCTACAACACAGGCGCCTAAGGAACCAGCAACTACTGCTCCTTCAGGCCCAGCAGCCTCAGGAATAGATACATCATTTGCACTTCCTGCAGCAAGAGCTTATAGCGGAGCAAATACAGCAGAAATAGCTGGTGTAGACGGCGACGCCGTCATAATCCATTGCTACGATGATATGGGTGACCACACAGCAACAGTAAACTGGCTCACCATAGATCCGACCGACTATACAGGATACGACTTCTATGGAAACTACGTAGACTTAAAGCAATATAAATAATTAAACTTCAATAAAATAGATACATGCTTTATGTAAACTAGAGTCAGAGTCTAACAAAGAGGACAATCCATCATGGATATGTCCTCTATGTTTACATAATATCATTATTAGGATTGTATCAAATTAAATTACATAAAACCAGTTTTCATCCTCTGCCTGCTTAGTAAAAGCATCACCATCAAACTTAAGTTCTTGATTAGCAACATGAACCTTAGTATGAGGTGGAACAGATTTCGTAAGGAATACGTTACCTCCTATAACCGAGCCCTCACCTATTACAGTGTCGCCACCAAGTATAGAAGCTCCAGAATATATAGTAACATTATCCTCAATGGTAGGATGTCTCTTCTTATCTATAAGTCCTCTTCCACCTCTTGTTGAAAGAGCGCCCAGAGTAACACCCTGATATATCTTTACATTTTCTCCAATAACTGTTGTCTCACCAACAACCACGCCTGTTCCGTGATCTATGAAGAAATACTTTCCTATAGTTGCACCAGGGTTAATATCTATACCAGTTTTGCTATGTGCAATTTCCGTCATAACACGTGGAAGCATAGGTATTCCCAGCTGATACAAAACATGTGCATATCTCTGTACGGATATTGCAAAGAGTCCAGGATATGCAAGTATTATAGCATCCTTTGATTCAGCAGCCGGATCTCCAACAAAGAGAGCCTCTATATCCGTGTCCAGATATTCCCTAATCTCAGGAATCTTCTTCATAAACTGAACTGTATAATCCTCTGCAACTGTCCTTATCTCTTCCTCAGACTTGCCCTCAAGTCTTTTGTCAAAATGAAGTGCAAGGGCTATCTGCTTATTAAGATTATAAGCAACATCCTCAGTAACAGAAGCGATAGTTGTACTAAGATTATAAATCTTGTAAGTTCTATCAACGTAGTAACCAGCATAAACTATATGATTCATCTTATAGATAATCTCTTTAACCGCGTCCCTATTCGGCTGTCCAAATATATCCTGCTTATCAATTGGACGTCCCTTCTCATAGTCTGCCACGATATCAGATATTATCTCAGATATATTATCGCAAATTAATCTTCCCATATTTATTCCTTCTTAGAGTTAATTCTTTTAAAACCCATTAGTTTACTTCTTGTAACCACTAGATTATCACATAGTAAGGCATAACTTTCAAGAAGAAAGAGCAAAATGTATAAGTAGCCCCGAGCTATAGAGCAAAATCTATTAAACGTACTGGCGAAGAGTATCTACCAGATAAGGAATAGTAGACTCAAAATCCACACCATACCAAGGTTTAGATGGATTCTCCAGAGTTGTCTCAATCGTCTTGGCAGTATAATCAGCAGCTATCTTAAATGCGTCTCCGAGACTAAGACCACGTGTAATCGCTGCAACAGATACGCTGGCAAAGATATCACCTGTTCCATGGTAAGAAGCATCCAGGCAATCATTCTCATACACAATCTTTTCTCCAGTCACTGTATCAAGACCATACACGCCAGTCTTTCCCTCATTAAATGCAATACCAGTCAGAACAACCTTCTTAGCCCCAAGATTCGCAAGCTTACCAAGAAGCTCCTCAATATATTCTCTGTCATAATCCTCTTTATATTCCGTATCAGTCATAAAGCAAGCTTCTGTAAGGTTCGGAACTATTATATCAGCCTCACCGCATAGAGAAGCATTAAGTTTTGCATATTCCATATCAAATGCAGGATAAAGCTTTCCATTATCTGCCATAACAGGATCTATAAAGATAAATGTATCATCTCCACCAAAATCTTTAAAAATCTTCTTGGCAATCTCAATCTCCTCTGCAGATCCAAGATAACCTGTATATATTGCATCAAACTTAATATTCTGACTCTTCCAATGTTCTGTAATAGGAACAAGCTGGTCAGTAAGATCCTTCACAGTAAAGTCCGGAAACATAGTATGTGTAGAAAGCACCGCCGTTGGAAGAATAGTAGCTTCAACACCCATAGCTGAAATAATAGGAAGTGCAACAGTGAGGGAGCACTTTCCGAGACAAGATATATCCTGAATAGTAAGTATTCTTTTCATAATTCATAAACCTCCTGAATCTTATGCCGATAATTATATAGTACTCTGACATTTTTAAAATATCCAATTTTAGAAAAATGAAGAAGGTCAGCGAAATCTTTTATTCTTTTGGGGTTAGAAGAAAGAGATTCACATGCAAAATATTGATTTTAAAAGGTTTCATGCATCAAATAGTCTTATTGACAGCGTAATAAAAGTATATATAATAATTTGTACTGACCTCTTCGATTTTGCATATTTCAAGAAAATCGAGAAGGTCAGCAAAAAGTATTATATATACTTTTTAATCCGTTTAAGACGTTATCGATATTCAAAATCAAAAAATGGAGAACCTAATGTTATCTTACACTCTCGAAGAAATAAAGGGCTGGCCTCTTTACGAACAACTATACCAGCATATAAAAGAAGATATTATGGAGCATCGATTATATCCTGACTCCCCACTCCCATCAAAAAGAAGCCTGGCCAAGCAGTTAAATATCAGCATCACGACTGTTGAAAATGCGTATAATCAGCTACTTTCTGAAGGATATATCTATTCATTTCCCAGGGAAGGATTCTACGTCAGCGATGTGTCCCAGACTCCTGGAATGGCTATAAGAGAAGAAAATCTGGCCAAGCAAGCTGAATATAAACGAATTCATCCGGATAATTCTAAACGAAGCAGCGCAACCAAAACTTTGGTAATAGATAATAAGGGAATGATTCAAGAGAAGTCATTTAAGGATATGTATCTAGGAGCCGATGACCACAAAGAGTTCTTTGCAGACTTCACATCCAACGCTACTGACCCGAATACATTTCCATTTTCTACATGGGCTAAGATAAACCGAGAGATTTTATCTACTGAGCAACTTAAACTTATGACAAACTCCCCTTCAAAGGGACTGGTGGAGCTGAGATTTGCCATAGCTGAGTATCTTAGAGAGTTTAGAGGAATCGATACATTTCCTGATAATATAGTTGTTGGAGCGGGCACCGAAACTCTTTATTCTATCCTGATTCAGCTACTGGGATATGATAAGGTGTACGGGACCGAGGATCCTGGATACGAGAAGATTGCCAAGCTTCTCGAGGTCAGCAATGTAAAGAACGTCAAAGTCCCTCTGGACCACGACGGAATTGTCCCTCGAGATTTAAGATATAAAGGTGTCAATGTAATACACTGCACCCCTTCGCATCATTTCCCAACAGGAATCACAACGCCGATTGGAAGACGACAGGAATTGCTTAAATGGGCTAATGAAGATGATTATCATTTTGATAAAAAAAGGCAAAGTGTGTTTTTAAAGACTATTGCTTCAGATAAGTACATTATCGAGGATGACTACGATAGCGAGTTCAGGCTCAGCGGGCTTCCGATTCCTTCGCTCTTCAGTATAGATAACAACGAGAAGGTCATCTATATGAATACTTTCACGAAGAGCCTTGCTTCGACGATTCGTATAAGCTACATGATTCTGCCGGATCATTTGAGAGATAAGTATAATGAAACTCTGTCATTTTGCTCCTGTCCTGTGTCCACATTTGAACAGCTGACACTTGCAAGATTTATCGAGAGGCGATTCTACGAGAAGCATATCAATCGAATGAGGAACTCCTCGCGTAAAAAGCGTGACCTTCTTATGAAGAGTATTAAAAATAGTGTAATCGGGAATTTCTCAGAGATTAGAGAAGAACAGTCCGGACTTCATTTTATACTGGACATCGCTCTTGGTATAAGTGACGAAACATTTATTAAGAGATGTCTTGATAAAGATATAAAGATAAAGGCTATATCAAGGAATAACTTTATGATCAACTACTCCTCTATTCCACTAGACAGAATCGAGGAGGCAGTCCGAAGACTAGCCGAATGCGCGCTATAACATATATATAAATGTACGTTATTAGGTTTATTGTTATGTACAGTATTATTAACATTATCAAGTACGGCACTATGTATATTGTTATAAATGTTATGGATTACTAAAAAAGATTATCACTTTGAGGGGCTACCTCAACGTGATAATCTTTTTTTGGGATTATAATTCAGAATTCTGCTTGCCACGATTGATTATGAGTATTATGCCGGAGATTAGGACAATAAAGATTGCAAGTATTATTACTACGAAAGCTTTTTGATCCGAAGACTTTTTATACTCTTCCTCGGTAGCGTTTTCTAATAAATAAACTGACGAATCATTGCTTGTAATCTCGAGTTTATCTTTTAGGGCATATATCTTTGCACCAAATGGATCGTATTTTTTCGATCCTTCGGTGTCAGCTAAAGCTTCAGCATCTTCTCCATCAGCTACTATTTCCAAGAATTCTGTCATATCAGCTTCGCCTGTAGATACATTACTTTTTCCCGAAACATTTGCTTTGTCTGAACTGCCTGACTCATTTGAGGCGCCTGTCTCATCCGATATTTTTTCGGCATTCGAATCTCCTGATACATTTGTCTCATTCATCTCAGCACTGTTCGATTCATTTACATTAACCGAATTATCCGTAGTTGAATCCGCTGAATTAGTGCTGTCAGAATCTAGTCCTTTGTATCGTCTAACGTCTGGATCATTATCAAGCTTTCCAGCAAGGTAGTCCTGATATGCCGCCGCTGCACCAGCTCTTGTAGGTGCATATCCATGTGCCGAAAGCCATGCCTTTGCAGCAGCTATCTGTTCCGATGAATAGCCAGAAGTTGAAGTACTTCCTCCATCTCCAGAATTGCTATCACCTGAGCCAGTCTCTCCCGAATCAGCATCTCCACCATATTCATTTACGGCATAAGATGATACATCTCTGGCATGTACAGCTTTGCTAAACCCGGGGCAAAGAACTACAAGCAAGACCACACAAAATGCTAGTGACAGTCTTAATATATATTTAGTTTGATTTCCCATATCCATAATCATCATAATAGCCGGAGTTACCTTTATAATTTCCATAGTAGCCTTTGCCACCATTTGGAACTTTATTCAGGATGGCACCCAGTATCTTACAGCCACCCTTTTCAAGCTGCTTCTTTACATTTTGAACAACCTTATAGCTTACATAGTCAGACTCTATCACAAGTATTGAGCCATCACACACTTTTGCAACAAGCACTGCGTCTATAACGCTTCCAAGTGGTGGGCAATCTATTATGATATAGTCATAGTTCTCCTTGCAGTTTTCTATCATATTCTTGAATCTTTTAGATCCCAGGAGCTCTGCTGGATTTGGAGACTTTATGCCTGTAAATATACAGTACAGATTTTCAACACTAGTCTCACATATCACATCATAAAGTTCAGCCTGCCCTGAAAGAAAATGGCTGAGGCCTTTTACTTCCTTGTCGACTCCATATCTTGCAAGGGTTACAGACTTTCTTATATCTCCATCAATAAAAAGTGTCTTCTTTCCATCATCAGCAAAGGATCTGGCAATATTAAAGCTAACATCTGTCTTTCCCTCATTTGGAACACTACTTGTAACTGCAATAGCTTTAATATTTTCACCTGAAAATGATATATTAGTTCTTACTCGCTTAAAAGATTCATTTATCTTGAAATCAAGTTCTTTTATATTCTCAAAAACTATTTTTTCCAAAACTACACCTCAACAGTTAGTTTATCTATGCACTTCTAATCTAATACTAAGCAACATTCTTTTTGGAATCATTTTTCTTTGACTTAGCTTTTTTTACCCTATGACGTCTCTTGGAAGTAGTATCTTTGCCATGAGAACGTCTCTTGGAAGTACCTTCCTCTAGAGGAATAAGACCAAGTGTATTAATTCCAAGATATTTCTCTATATCATCTGCCGTCTTAATTGTATCATTTAATAGATAGAATAAAGTAATTAGACCACATATAAATACAAAACCTACAAGCGCTCCTACAAAAGAGTTCTTGATAAGGCTTGGTCCAGAAGGACTCATAGGAACCGTTCCATAGTCCATGATGTTAGGAGCCTGTGTCTCCATAACCTCTGCCATCTTAGCAGCACTCACATCTGCCACTTCATCGACTATCTTCTTTGCAAGAAATGCATCATGATTTGTTACAGTAATCTCAAGGAAACGAGTATTCGCCGGATTAACTACTTGTATATCTTTTTTTAGTTCATTATAGGTTGTATCAAGTCCTAAGTTTTCTATAACCTTATCTAGAACAGGACGACTTGTTATTACTACCATATAATCCTGAGTAAGCTGTGTTCCCATCTGAATATCAGCTAGAGATGTGATACTTGTCGACTTAGTCAACACATACATAGTTGATGTGGACTTATATATCGGTTTCATAAAAAGTACTGTTGCAGCAGCCGCTATACCTAATCCCAACGCCGTAACGAGAATAACTAGCCACAGCTTTGACAATAAAACTCTGATAAGTTCGAGTAAATCGATCTCTATCACATTATTTGACTTCATTAAACTAATCCTCTCACCTTCATAAAATGGTGTTAATCAATATATTCTCCATTAACTAAAAGCGCCGCACATTTCTCAAGCATCCACGATGCCTCTTCGTCACCACACTTTTTTCTAATCCAACGGATATAATCCTGACTATACGGCGCTCTCGTGTCAGCATTATGTGCGTCGGTTGCGAAAAATGTAATATATCCCTTTTTCACAAGCTTCTGGCACCATCTCTTGTTATCACTTAGGAAACCACCATCTATACTTGAAATATTCATTTGCAGGAGT
>CACWGK010000103.1 GCA_902760415.1 uncultured Lachnospiraceae bacterium | reverse complement strand
AAAGGAATATGTAATAGTCTGCTCTCCGAGTTTGTTCGTTTTACCAATTGACTTTAATATATTGGTGTAGTAATGTTTAATTTACATCTGCTTCGCTAGGCAGATGTGGAGTATCAAAGGAGCAGTTAGCGTATCGTGAAGGGAGAAAATGCGATGCAAAAAGATCTAATGCTTACATTTGAAGAATGGGACGGATTTACCGGTCGTCTATGGAGAGAGGAGTGTAATGTAAGAGAGTTCATTACATACAACTATACTCCATATACCGGTGATGAAAGTTTCCTTGAAGGACCAACAGAGAGAACAGAGAAACTCTGGGGAAGACTTCAAGAACTTCAGAAGGAAGAGAGAGACAACGGTGGAGTACTTGAAGAAGAGACAGAGGTTGTATCATCACTGACTTCGTATGGCCCAGGTTACATTGATGAATCCATGAAAGACATGGAACAGATAGTGGGCCTTCAGACTGATAAGCCACTTAAGAGAGCTTTTATGCCTTTTGGTGGAATCAAGATGGCTGAAGAGTCACTAACTATGTACGGCTATGAGCCTAACAAAGATCTCCACAAGGTATTCACAGAATACCACAAAACCCATAATCAGGCAGTATTCGATGCTTACACAGATGAGATGAGAGCTGCCAGAAGAAGTCATATTATTACAGGACTTCCAGATACATATGGTAGAGGACGAATCGTAGGTGACTACAGAAGAATCGCTCTATATGGTATCGATCAGCTTATTGCCTGGAAGCAGGAAGATAAGCAGAATTGTGGCCATGGTGTCATGACCGATGATATTATAAGACAGAGAGAGGAACTTGCCGAGCAGATAAAGGCTCTTCAGGGTATGAAGAAGATGGCTGAGACTTATGGCTATGATATCTCTCGTCCAGCTAAGAATGCAAAGGAAGCTGTTCAGTGGCTTTACTTTGGATATCTTGCAGCTATAAAGACACAGAACGGCGCTGCTATGTCAGTTGGTCGTGTGTCAACATTTCTTGATATCTATATCGAGAGAGACCTTAAGAAGGGTATCATAACAGAGAAGGAAGCTCAGGAGCTTATCGATCATTTTGTTATGAAGCTCAGAATGGTTAAGTTTGCACGTATACAGTCATACAATGAGCTGTTCTCAGGAGATCCTGTATGGGCAACTCTTGAGGTTGGCGGTATCGGAATGGATGGTCGTCCTCATGTTACTAAGAACTGTTTCAGATTCTTACATACACTTGAGAACATGGGACCTTCACCAGAACCAAACCTTACAGTTCTTTATTCATCACAGCTGCCTGAAGCATTTAAGAACTATGCAGCTAGAATATCTGTAAAGACAAGCTCTATACAGTATGAGAATGATGATGTTATGAAGCCTGTATGGGGCGATGACTATTCTATCTGCTGTTGTGTATCAGCTACACAGACAGGTAAGGAGATTCAGTTCTTCGGAGCAAGAGCTAATCTTGCTAAGTGTCTTCTGTTCGCTATCAATGGTGGTGTAGATGCTAAGTCACGTGTTCAGGTTGGACCTGCTGCTAGACCTATCACATCTGAGTACCTTGATTATGATGAGGTTATAGAGAGATTTGAGTTTATGCTTGACTGGCTTGCTGGTCTATATGTAAATACACTCAATCTTATTCACTACATGCACGACAAGTATTACTACGAAGCTGCTGAGATGGCACTTATAGATACTGATGTACGTCGTACATTTGCAACAGGAATCGCAGGATTCTCACATGTTATTGATTCACTTTCAGCTATCAAGTATGCAAAGGTTAAGGTCATTCGTGATGAAGAAGGCTTTGCAGTTGATTACAAGGCTGAGGGAGAGTTCCCTAAGTATGGAAATGATGATGATAGAGCTGATAGCATTGGTGTATGGCTCCTTAAGACTTTCCTTGATGATATCAAGAAGAGACATACATATCGTAATTCAGAGCCTACAACATCTATCCTGACTATTACATCTAACGTTGTATATGGTAAGTTTACAGGAAGTCTTCCAGATGGACGTAGAGCATGGACACCACTTGCACCTGGTGCTAACCCAAGTTATGGTGCAGAACAGAGTGGACTTCTTGCATCACTTAACTCTGTTGCTAAGATCCCTTATGTATGGGCTCTTGACGGTATATCCAATACACAGTCAATGAATCCGGATGCACTGGGACATACAGAGGATGAGAGAGTACAGAATCTTGTAAATGCTATGGATGGATACTTTGATCAGGGCGCACATCACCTTAATGTAAATGTATTCAGCCGTGAAACTCTTGAGGATATTATGGAGCATCCAGATAAGCCTGAGTATGCTAACTTTACAATCAGAGTTTCAGGATATGCTGTTAAGTTTATAAGTCTTACAAGAGAACAGCAGTTGGATGTTATAAGCAGAACATTCCATGATTCATTATAGAATCTTATGAGACATTATTCGGCCCGGAAGGACAAACCTTCCGGGCTGTTTCTTAAGTAGATAGTAGAGGTATATATGGGAGAAACAGTTGGTTTTATTCACTCAACAGAAAGCTTTGGTGCAGTAGATGGCCCAGGAATCAGATTTATTGTATTTCTTCAGGGCTGTCATATGAGATGCAAGTATTGTCATAATCCAGAGACTTGGGAAGTTGTTCAGGGAAGTTCTGATAGCGATATGGTAGAAAAGCGTATTGATGAACTAACTTCGTCTGGTATCAAAGTGGAATGTATGACTCCTTCTGAGGTTATAAAAAAGGCTATTCGTTTTAAGACTTACTGGAAGAATGGCGGAGGCATAACCGTAAGCGGAGGTGAAGCTCTTCTTCAGATTGACTTTGTAACAGAGCTTTTTGAATTAGCTCATAAGGAAGGAATTAATACTGCGCTGGATACTTCGGGTAATCCATATAAGAGCGAAGGCGAGTTCTTCGAAAAGTTTAAAAAACTATGCGAAGTAACTGATCTCTTTATACTAGATATAAAGCATATAAGAGATGAGGAACATAGAGCTCTTACAGGACATTCGAATAAGAACATTCTGGAAATGGCGAACTATCTGTCAGAGCATGGAAAAGAAATGTGGATAAGACACGTTCTGGTTCCTGGTATAACAGATGACTGGAAGGCTTTAGAAGAACTTAGAGACTATATCAAGACGTTAAAGACAGTATCAAAGGTGGAGGTTCTTCCGTATCATAGAATGGGTATCCCTGAATATGAGAGACTTGGTATAGATTATCCTATAAAAGATATTAATCCACCAACTAAGAAAGAGGTTGAAAAGGTGACAAATCTACTCAGTACTGCAATCAACAGTGTTACAACAGTGGTCTTTGATATGGATGGAACTGTGCTTAATACTCTGGATGATCTTACGGATTCAATGAACTACGTCTTTGAGAAGTTTGATATGCCAACTCATACTGTTGAGAAATATAGACTTGTATTTGGAAATGGAATCAAAGAAGCTCTGAGACTTTCTTTACCTGAAGGAACTTCTGAAGATATTCTAGAAAAAATGCTTCCAATCTTTAAGGAACATTATGATAAGCATTGTCTAGATAAGACCAGACCATATGACGGAATACTAGAGTTAATGAAGGAGCTTAAGCAAAAAGGCTATAAGATGGCAATAGTGTCAAATAAGATCGATTCAGCTGTCAAAGAGCTGCATCAGAGATTCTTCTCAGAATCAGTTGATGTTGCATTAGGAGAAAGGCCTGGAGTTAACAGGAAGCCAGCTCCTGATATGGTAGAAGCTGCACTTCTTGAGCTTGGAAGTACTAAGGAAGAATCAGTATATATTGGAGATTCAGAAGTTGATCTTCTGACAGCAAAGAATTCAGGGCTTCCATGCATTTCAGTTCTTTGGGGCTTTAGAGATAAGGATTATCTGGTAGAGCAGGGAGCGTATTGCTTTGCTGATGTTCCCGATGATATAGTAAAGCTTCTTGAAAAGTAGTTATAGTAGATTACTACGTAATATAAAGGAGCTGAAGAGCGTGTCTCTTGTAAAAAATCATATATTGTGCTACATTTGTAATGTTTTTTGAATATATAAGCGTAAGGTGCCTCTGATTGCATGTTGGCGTTTAGTTTTCATGTAAGGCCAAAGGGTAATAGGGAAACGGGTGAGAATCCTGTACGATCTCGTCACTGTGATAGAGAAGAATCTTAAGTCAGGAAACCTGCCTTACTGCTAAGAGGAAACTCTTTTTTGCTTATTGTTGATGTCTATTTTCCTCTGAGAATAGACATTTTTTATTTTGACCCCAGTAGCGATTCATTTATGGATGGCTACAAAAATATATATTTTTAGGAGAGAAAAATTATGAGGAAAAAGTATTTAGTAACTATGTTAACTGCTTCTTTTTGTCTTGCTGGTCTATCAGGCTGTGGAAATACCGCTGATACAGCAGATACAACTACAGAAGCTGTAACGGAGTCAGTCACAGAAGCTGTGACAGAGGAAGATAGTGAGGCGGCTGATGATGTAGAAGCAACAGCTTCAGATTCAGCTTCTGATCAGGCGGCAGCTGATGAAGTAGCTTCTATGATTGATGCTATCTATGTTCAGGAATGGACTGAGGATACTGAAAAGCAGTGTGCAGATGCTAAGGCTGCTTGGGATGCTCTTACAGATGAGCAGAAGGAATTAGTAGAGGGTGAATATGCTGATCCTGATTATTTTGGAAGAGATACAGGTGATGCTTCAGCAGATGATCCTCTCAATCAGGATGATATAGGTGAAAATGAGATTCTTGTAGTAAGCTTTGGTACATCATTTAATGAAAGTCGTGCGGAGGATATTGGTGGAATAGAGAAGGCTATAGCAGATGCATATCCTGACTGGTCTGTACGCCGTGCATTTACAGCACAGATTATTATGAATCATATTCTTGCAAGAGATGGTGTAGCTATCGATAATATGACACAGGCTCTTGACCGTGCTGTTGATAATGGTGTTAAGAACTTAATAGTTCAGCCTACACATCTCATGCATGGTGCTGAGTATGATGAAATGGCTGAAGTATTAGAAGAATATAAAGATAAGTTTGATTATGTTGCAATCTCAGAACCACTTCTTGGTGAGGTTGGAGATACAGTAGAAGACACAAATACAGATAAAGAGACAGTTGCAAAGGCTATTACTAATGAAGCTGTATCAGAAGGCTCATATGATTCTCTTGATGCTGCAGAAGAAGATGGCGTAGCATTTGTCTTTATGGGACATGGTACATCACACACAGCGAAGGTTACATATTCACAGATGCAGACACAGGTAGAGACTCTTGGATATAAGAATGTATTTATCGGCACTGTTGAAGGTGAGCCAGAAGAGACAGCTTGTGAAAATGTTATGGAGGCTGTAGCTGAGGCTGGTTACACAAAGGTTGTTCTTCGTCCGCTGATGGTTGTTGCTGGAGATCATGCTAACAATGATATGGCAGGTGATGATGAGGATTCATGGAAGAGTATTTTTGAGGCATCTGGAAAGTTCGAATCTGTAGATACTCAGATTTCAGGACTTGGAAGAATTGAAGATGTTGAGAAGTTATATATTGCGCATATCGCTGAGGTTATGCCAGAGTAGTAAGGGAAGAGTTATGAATAAGAAGATATATAAGATTATCGCCACAGGTCTTATGACAGCACTTATGCTGTCAGCCTGTGGAGAAAAAGGTGAAACAGCTTCTGAAGTTACAACAGAGGCTACAGTAGAAACTGTAACTGATGCAGCGACACAGGCAGATACTGCTTCAGCTAATCCTGATAAGAATACGAAGCTCGACTTAGAAGATGGAGAGTATTTAGCTTCATTTGATACTGATGGTTCTATGTTCCATGTAAATGAAGTATATGATGGAAAGGGAACATTAACCGTTAAAGATGGTATAGGAACACTTCATATAGTCCTGCCATCAACAAATACAGTTAATCTATTCTATGGTGTGTCAGAAGATGCTAAGAAGGATGGAGCTGAGCTTATTGACCCAGTTCTTGAGGAAGTAACATATAGTGATGGAACAACTGAGGAAGTTAACAGTTTTGATATACCTGTTCCTTATCTTGATAAGGAGTATGATATAGCACTTATTGGTACAAAGGGTAAGTGGTATGATCATAAGGTTAAGGTATCAAATGTAGTTTCAGTGACTAATGATGCGACAGTTACTGATTCCTTAACTGGTGAAGATGATTCACTTAGAGAAGGTCAGTATCTGGTTCCAGTAACTCTTGAAGGAGGATCTGGTAAAGCTACGATAGAGTCACCAACTACCATTATAAAAACAGATGATGGATATGTTGCCTTAATTACTTGGAGCAGTCCTCATTATGACTACATGATCGTAGATGGCGAGAAGTATCTTCCAATAAATGAAGATGGTAATTCAGTATTTGAGATACCATTTAAGGATTTAAGTGCTCCTGTTACTGTTATAGCTGATACGGTAGCTATGAGTGAGCCGCATGAGATTGAGTATACTCTTACATTTGATATGTCAGAAGTTGATTAATATGAGTGGAGAAGTTCCTTCAAAAAAATATGAGAAGAGTGTAAAACTCATTATTTTATTGCTTTTAAGTCTGCTGATGTTTGCTGTGACTGCGTGCTCGGGTAAGGGGCGTAGTGATGCGGACACTCAGCTACTTTCTAGCGTTGGAGATGCAGTGGATAGTTCAGAATCTATAACCAAGATAGATTCTCTGGAACTGTCCTATGCAACTCAGTTTTCTGTAGATTATTATTCAGAGGGTTATATTCATATTCATATAGAGGATGGAAATGAATATGTTATCGTTCCAGAGGGGAAGGCGGATAATGATCTGGGATTCGAAGGGGTTACATTTATCAGACGCCCGGCTGATAATATCTATCTTGCGGCATCATCCGCTATGGATCTTTTTGCGAGGCTAGATGGACTAGATGATATAAAGGCATGCAGTACTTCGGCAGAGGATTATTCTATGCCGGAAGTGCAGAGCAGGATAGAAGATGGAATTATAACATATGTTGGCAAGTACAGTGCTCCTGACTATGAGACACTAATGGGTATGGGTACGGATCTCGCTATAGAATCTACCATGATCTATCACACACCTGAAGTTAAGGAACAACTGGAGAAGTTCGGGATTCCTGTTATAGTAGAAAGATCCAGCTATGAAGAGGATCCTTTAGGAAGGCTTGAATGGATTAAGCTTTATGGAATCATCCTCGGAAAAGAGGAGACGGCAGAAAGCTTCTTTGAGGAGCAAAGTAAAGCTGTTCAGGAACTGAAGGATAAGTTATCTCAGGAAACAGTAGAGAAGAAGACAGTTGCATTTTTCTATGTATCTTCTAATGGATATATAAATGTACGAAAGCCGGGAGATTATCTAAGTAAGATGATTCAGATTGCTGGAGGCGATTATGCGCTAGAAGGTATTAAGCTAGACGAAGAAAATGCTTTATCAACAGTTAACATTAACTGGGAAGATTTCTACAGAGAGGCGAAGGATGCAGACATCCTGATATATAATGGTACTATTGATGGTGGCATTAATTCTATCGATGATCTGACGGCCAAGAATGAGCTTTTTTCAGATTTTAGGGCAGTTAGAGAAGGAAATGTCTGGTGTACAAATATGAATCTTTTTCAGGAAACCAGCAAAGTGAAAGAAGTTATCGAAGACTTTTATACTGTAATAAATGAAGAAGATGCTGAACCTGAGTTTTTATATCAGGTTAAATGAATAGTGGATTTAAATGTTTAGAGTATTATTCGCTCAGAGTAGTGAGGAAAGGGGCGGCAAGGATGAATAAAAGATATGTACTTTTTTATACTATATTGATCCTTCTGCTCTTTTTTTGTATGTTTTTGAGTCTTGTGATAGGCAGCACAGATCTTTCTGTAAGCGAATGTTTTCGTATTCTTATAACATATGAACGTGATACTGTGGATGGAACTATACTATGGGATATTAGATTACCAAGAATGATAGCTGCATTTATCTTAGGAGGGGGACTTGCTCTATCTGGTTATTTGCTGCAGGCTTTCTTTTCAAATCCTATAGCGGGTCCTTTTGTTCTGGGAATATCTTCGGGAGCAAAACTTCTAGTGGCTGTTCTTATGATTAGCGCTGTGAGATATGGATTTGGTATCAGCTCACTTATGATGGTACTGTCTTCTTTTGTAGGAGCTATTATTGCAACAGGCTTTGTTATAATAGCTGCTGGAAAAGTTAAATCTATGTCTATTCTGATAGTTTGCGGTGTAATGATTGGATATATCTGTTCTGCAGTGACAGATATTCTTGTGTCTTTTGCAGAGGATTCTAATATAGTGAATCTTCATAACTGGTCCAAGGGCTCCTTTTCATCTATATCCTGGAGCAACGTGGCTTTATTTGTTCCAGTAATACTTATATGTCTGGTTGTCTCAGTATTTTTATCAAAGGGTATAGAGGCTTACCTATTCGGTGAAGCGTATGCCTTCAGTCTTGGAATGAATATCAGAAGATTCCGACTTCTTCTAATAGCTGTGTCCAGTGTTCTGTCAGCGACTGTAACTGCATTTGCTGGACCTGTATCCTTTGTGGGAATAGCTGTTCCGCATGTAATCAGGAAACTCTTTAAGACCTCTAAACCAATCGTGATCATTACTGCATCCTTTCTCGGGGGTGGAGTCTTCTGTCTGATATCAGACCTGCTGGCTCGTTCGCTCTTTGCACCGACGGAGCTTAGTATAAGTACTGTTACTGCTGCATTTGGCGCACCTATTGTTATATCAATGATGCTTAGTAGAAAGAGAGGTGAATGATATGTCAGAACTGGAATTAAAGAACCTGACAGTTGGATATAATAAGAAACCTCTTATTTCAGATATCAATATGCTTGTTAAGCAGGGCAAGATAGTAGTTATAATAGGTCCAAATGGAGTCGGTAAATCTACAATTCTAAGAACTGTTGCGGGTAGTCTCGCTGCGGTTAGTGGAAATGTATTGCTGGATGGCAAGAGTCTTAGTGATATTCTCCCTGAGAAAAGGGCGAAAACTATGTCAGTTATGATGACAGGCAGAAGAGAAGCTGAATATGCCACTTGCTTTGATGTGGTAAGTGTTGGAAGGTATCAGTTTACTGGAGTGCTTGGAAGACTCGGAAGTAAAGATACTGAAGCGGTGGAAGAAGCATTGGAGAAGGTTGGCTTGAATAGTCTTCGAGATGTGCCGTATACGAATCTTAGCGATGGACAGAAGCAGAGGGTGCTACTAGCCAGAGCTCTTGTTCAGGAACCGGAGGTTATGATTCTGGATGAACCAACAAGCTTTCTGGATATAGGATATAAGCTAGAGTTTGCTGAGAAGCTTAAGGCACTTGTCAGAGAGAAGTCTATAGGAGTTCTTATGGCGATGCATGAGCTGGAACTGGTCAGAAGTATAGCTGATGTGGTTGCCTGTGTAACTAAGGAGGGAACACTTGACAGAGTGGGAACTCCTGAGGAGATATTCCAGACGGAGTATATAGAAAGCCTCTTCGGAATAAAGAGTGGAGAACTGGAGAAGATATATAGCTTTTCAGAGGGTAGTCCTTCGAAGAAGGATAATTCAGAAAAAAAAGAAAGCTCACATCAGGATACTGCTTACCAGAAGACTACTGATAAGAAGACTGCTTTTCTGATGATTCAGGGAACTATGTCTAGTGCTGGAAAGAGTCTTATAGCGGCTGGTCTATGCCGAATCTTTAAACAGGATGGATTCCGTGTAGCTCCCTTTAAGTCTCAGAATATGGCACTTAATTCCTTCATCACTGAAGATGGACTTGAAATGGGGCGTGCACAGGTCATGCAGGCTGAAGCAGCAGGAGTTGCGCCATCTGTTTATATGAATCCTATACTGCTTAAACCAACTGATGACTGTGGTTCGCAGGTAATAGTAAATGGTAAAGTAGTTGGTAATATGCGTGCCAGAGAATACTTTGAATATAAGAAAAAGCTTGTTCCAGATATTAAGAAAGCTATATCTAAGTTGGAAGAATCTTTTGATATCATAGTGATAGAAGGTGCAGGGTCGCCAGCAGAGATTAATCTCAAAAAGAATGATATAGTTAATATGGGAATGGCAGAGATGGTAGATGCCCCAGTTCTTCTGGTCGGTGATATTGATAGAGGTGGAGTCTTTGCTCAGCTTCTGGGTACACTTGAACTTCTGGAGCCTCACGAGAGAGACAGGGTACGAGGTCTTATAGTCAATAAGTTTAGAGGTGATAAGACCATACTTGATCCTGGTATAGAAAGCCTTGAGAAGATGGGTCATGTTCCAGTAACAGGAGTCGTTCCATATGTAAGACTTAATCTTGAGGATGAGGATTCGCTCACTGAAAGATTTAGCAGCAGGACGGAGAAAATCATAAATATAGGAGTTATTAGAGTTCCTCATATATCCAACTTTACAGATTTTGATGTATTTGAGCAGTTGGAGGATGTGGCACTTAATTACATATCAAAGTTAGAGGATGTTGAGAGACAGGATCTTATAATACTTCCTGGCAGCAAGAATACTATAGCGGATATGAAGTGGTTAAAAGAGAACGGGCTGGAAACTTCTATTAAGAAGTATGCGGCTTCTGGTAGACCTGTGATTGGTGTCTGTGGTGGATATCAAATGCTGGGACAAAAGATAAGTGATCCTGATTCAGTAGAGAGTGGTGGAGAGATTACTGGGCTATCGCTGCTTCCTGTAAAGACTGTTCTTACTGCTAAGAAGCATAGAAGTCAGACCTCTGGTGTGTTCGAAGAGCCTGGTGGAATCTTTGAGAATCTAAAGGGGACTGTCTTTTCAGGCTATGAGATACATATGGGAGAAACAGTACCTGAATTTGAAATAAATACTGAAGGTGCTACTTCTCTTAATGAGTTTACTTCTTCGAAGACTGGTTACTCGCTAGATAACATTTACGGAACATATATTCATGGAATATTTGATAATGCTGAGACTGTAGAGAAGATAGTAGAGAGTCTTGCCCAGCAGAAAGGTATAGATTTAAAGCACCTTGATATATTAGACTATAAGGAGCTGAAGGAGAAGGAGTTTGACACTTTAGCAGCTACTCTTAGAGAGTATATGGATATAGATTATATATATAAAATTATGGGGGTTAATAATTAGTGAGTAACAAACAGGCTAAATATGAGATGACTAAAGATGAACTATTTGAATTAAAGATATCTTCGTACAACCAGGAAGAGTATAAAAAGAGCAAAAGGATATGGGACAATTTTGCAAAACCTCTTGATGGGTTTGGAGATTTCGAAGAAGTTGTAAGCAAGATAAATGCTATACAAGGTCTTGATATAGAGAAGCGTGCGGCAGTTATATTCTGTGCCGATAATGGTGTAGTGGAAGAGGGCGTGACTCAGTGCGGATGTGATGTGACGAGAAGGGTAGCTGAAAGTCTAGGCGCAGGCATAAGTACAGCTTGTGTTCTTGGAAAGAGTGCGTCAGTAGATATAATTCCGGTAGATATAGGAATACGTGGAACTGCCAAGATAGAGGGGGTACTGGACAAAAAGATTGCTGAAGGAACCAGGAACTTCCTGAAGGAACCTGCTATGTCAGAAGAACAGGCTATAGAAGCTATAAATGTTGGAATAGATATGGTACGTGAATTAAAGGATAAGGGGTACCGTATTATAGCAGCAGGCGAGATGGGAATTGGAAATACCACTACCTCTGCTGCAGTCTTATCGGCACTATTACATATAGAGCCTGAGATAGTAGCTGGACGTGGGGCTGGGCTCGATGATAAGGG
>CACWGK010000102.1 GCA_902760415.1 uncultured Lachnospiraceae bacterium | reverse complement strand
TAAGGAAGGTGTACAATGGATAAAGAATACATAGTTGAGCAATTATTGAAACTTGCCGCTGAGTATAACATACCGGCGGAAAAGGAAGTCCTTGGTGAACTGATCGCTATGTCCAGCTTCAGAGTTATAACCAAAGGAGCTTTAATTGCGTCCGTCGGTGATGATACCGAGTACGGTGGCCTAATGTTAAGTGGTCTGGCACGTTCTTATTATATTGACAGTGACGGTAATGATATAACCAGAGGGTTTGCTGTGGAAGGGTCGCTCTTAATGGATGAGGGCTTCTTCGGATACGAAGAGCGTATGTGCATGTGGGAGGCTTTGGAAGACTCCACCATCATGCTCTGTGAGACATCCAAAGTGAGGGAACTAATCCATAGTAATGCAGCTTTCAAGGATTTATGGATAGTTATTCTTGAGAGCTCCGTGCGTTATAAGCTATATAGGGAGAATGGCTTTTTGGTAGAGAATGCTACTGAGAGATATATTCATTTCAAAAAGGTATTTCCGAATGTATATAGCCGTGCTCCTCAAAAACATATCGCGACATATCTGGGCATTACCCCTGAATCTTTAAGCAGAATCAGAAGTGCTATGAAGGATGATGTATAAGTCTTGCTACGGGTAAATCGAAAATAATACATAATTGCAAAGGGTCAATTCTGACCCTTTTTTGCTTCTAAAGAATATGACTTTAGTCATATTGTAATTATATCTTTTTTCACTACAAAGAAGAATTTCACAAGTCTATAATGTAGCTAATGAAATAAACAGATAGTGTTTATACGAGGAGAAAGTAAATATGAACAAGATGATTTCTAAAGTTGGTTCAGCAATCGTAACAGTGACAGTATTTCTATTCGCAATATTTCTGCTAATTAATTTTTCTATGGGTGGCTATTTTGTCTGCCTTATTCTGCCGATAGGTTTTATCATGATGACGGCAGGTCTGAATAACGAGTGCGAAGGTGACCGCAAAGTTGCTGCTAATATAGGTTTGATTCTAGCGGCGGTGTATGGTACATTTATAATGCTTGTTTATTTTACACAGCTGACTACAGTAAATAACGAACAATTGAATGAACAAGCGTCAAAGCTATTAGAATTTAATAATTTTGGGCTTATATTTAACTACGATCTGCTTGGCTACGGTGTTATGGCACTTTCTACCTTCTTTACTGGATTATCAATAAAGTCTAAGAATAAGATAGATAAGTGGCTCAGAGCGCTAATGATGATACACGGAGTGTTTTACTTTAGTTGTACGTTTATGCCAATTACGGGAATGTTCGTGAGAGTGTCCTCTGGTGGTAATGGAATCGGCGGACGGCTTACTCTTGTTGCGTGGTGTGTTTATTTTCTGCCGATTGGGATACTTTCACTTCTTCATTTTCATTTCAGAAAAGATGAAAAATTGTAGCACGTTTTCAGGGGGTTTTAAGTTGATATTTAAAGCAGTAATTTTTGATATGGACGGAGTTATCTTCGATTCGGAGAGACTATATATAGATTGTAATAAGGAAGCAGCGCGAAAGTTCGGAATAACCGATATGGATATGGTAGAAGAGTTAGGAAGAAGCTGTATCGGAATAACTTTTGAGGAGACGCTGCGTAAAATGAGAGAGTGTCTGGGAGAAGACTTCCCACTTGATGAAATGTGGGCGTATACGTCAGGTCTTTTCAAGGAGAAGACCAGCGGAGGAAATCTTCCAGTTAAGCAGGGAGTTGTTGAGATACTTGAGTATCTGACGGATAAGAAGATACCTATAGCTATCGCATCATCCACAAAGTCGGATACAGTAAAGAAAGAACTCAGTGAAGCGGGACTGCTTGATTACTTCGATAAGGTAGTCGGCGGAGATATGATAAAGAATAGTAAGCCGGCACCGGACAGCTTTCTTAAGGCTGCGGAGGAGCTGGGGGTAGATTCTAAAGACTGCTGCATTATAGAGGACTCATTCAACGGAATCAGGGCTGCTCATGCAGCGGGTGGATTCCCGATAATGGTACCGGATATTCTTCAGCCGGACGATGAGATAAGAGGGCTTGCGGGAGAGGTTCTAGGATCACTTCTTGAGGTCAGAGATTATCTGGCACAGCAGTCATTTGCGTAAGCATTCATTCTAGTATATTAATACTATAAAGTTGTCCCCTTCCTTTTTCAGGTTAAGGCTTAGGTGGTTTCTTGTTAAGATGTTTTCTGCGATGGTGAGACCAAGTCCATTGCCGCTTTGCCCGCTACGGGAATTGTCTCCACGCATGAAGCTTTTCTTCAGCTTCTCCAGCTCTTTTTCGTTAATATCCGGATCACTCATTTTGTTTCGGATCGATATAGATTTAGTATTTAATTCTATCTTTATATCACTACCATCCGGGCTGTACTTTACAGCGTTATCGAAAAGATTGGAAAGGGCTTCACTGATCCAGAAGGAATCACCCTTTACCTTGAGGATGTTATCACTTTCTTTAACGGCGACTTTTATATTTCGCCTGTCTGTTTCTTCGGAATAGTTTTCAACTATTTTCTTAATTATCTCTTTGAAATTAATCTCTTCAGATTTCATTTTCTCCTGGTTGGATTCCAGTTTAGAAAGTGAAAGAATTCTGCTGATCAGAGTACTCATGTAGTCGGCCTCGTTGATAATGGTCTGGGTGTATTCATTTGACTCATTATCCTGAAGGTTTTCGGCACTGCCTCTGATAACCATGAGAGGACTCTTCAGATCGTGTGCCATGATATTGGTGAGATCACGCTGGTAGATATTCATATCATATGTATTCTTCTTTTTCTGGTATGCCAGAGCGGATAGGATTGCAGTAATTATAATCCACATAAGTCCAGAGATTAGGCAGCCAGTAATGAAGAGATTCTTGTTAGTTCTCGGCCAACCAAGAATTGGGATAGTATCATCTTGAAATCCATAATCCCAACATATTTCATCCCAGAAGTTAATCTCATGTCTATATACAAGATTTAGTCGCTTACTTGTAAGCGCTGGATCAGGGCGAACTATATTAGCATATGCGATATACTCAACCCCCCATGTAGTTATATTATGGTCATAGGAGATGGAAGAATGTTCCGTTGTCTGTGTAGTGTTCTTTAATTCATCATGATTAAATGAATTCAGTGCGATTTCCTGACTGTTATCCTGATCTGAAGCTAGAGGATATATTGGTGTAATCTCTGATAAGATAGAACCCCAATAACCACGAAGATTTGCTTCCACATATCGGTATCCCTGAGACTCCATTTCCTCCTTAGAGCCACAACCTGTATCTATATGAATTACTCTATCTACTTGGCCATATTCGATATCATCATAGTTTTCCCCATCAGCAAAAAGAGCATCTATATCAGGATAAAAGCCTATATTAGCTACAGGAGTGCCAAAGTAAAGATTCTTTGGGATAAACTCGGTTCCCTTTACATAGTATCCATCCAAATGAATAAGAACTAAATTGAGATTTGATATATTTCGAATCTCATTCAGTTTTTCTATAACTTCTTCATTTTGAAATGAATAGAATATATTTGATCTGACTGGGGCATTCGAACCTTCAGAATTATCATATAAACGGAGCTGTAGGCTGAGATATGGCTTGTCAAAACTCATGATACCATTCTCGAAGTTCTCATCATATAGATTAACGCTGGTACCCTCGTCAATAGTCTGAAAATTAAGCCATCTTCTTACATACTGGGTGTATTGATCATTTAGTTCTTCGTTTGTAGGTTCGTGACCCAGTTCTTCTCCAAGTATCTTTAGATAGTTGGGATTATTTTTGGAAATATAATACCCGTATGCTGTTTCTTCTTGCCTTTGATATAAATCGAAGAATCCGCTTGACCACTCTTCAGTAGCATCTATAAATTTCGTATGCATATAATAGAGTATGGCTGTCATAATAATGGCAAAAATGAGTAGAACAGTTATACATCTTATTAGAACTATCTTAATTAGACTAGGTTTCTTATAGTATCTTTGTATTTCTTTCTGCCTTCTTCTATTTTTTATCTTTGTTAGTATATTCATCTGCTTATCCTCTAGTCTTAAGTTTCTACATTTCGATTCTAAAGCCCTTTCCAAAGACGGTCTTTATAGATTTCCCGCCTTTACCAAGTAGCTTTCTTAGATTCTTGATTCGGTTGTCCAGTATCCTGTCAGAACCCTCGTAATCATAACCCCAGATTTTAGTTAGTAGCATTTCACGACTAACTATGCTTCCTTTCCCATCAATCAGAAGCTTCAGAATCATAAATTCTTTTAGTGGAAGATCAACAGGTGAATCATCTACCATAACTTCAAATGTAATCGGATTAAGCTTTATTGGTCCGGCACTGACAAAAGAACTAGATACGAAGCCTTTATCGCGCCTTACTAGAGCAAGACACTTTGCATACAGGGTTTCAAGAGAGAATGGTTTTACTATATAGTCATCACAACCTAGTTCATAACCAAGAAGTGCATCTTCAGTCTTTTCCCTGGCTGTAATGAATATGATAGGAACACTACTTCTTTTTCTTAAGTCCCTGCATAATTCAAAGCCATCTTTTTTCGGCATCATTATGTCCAGAAGAACAAGGTCGTAAGTTCTTTCGTAGAACAGTTCCTCGCCTATGAGTCCATTTTCTGCAGTCTCTATGGCAAAGTCTTCACGTCTCTCAAAATAATCTTTAATTACCTTTACTATGGCAGCGTCATCCTCCACCAGAAGTACGTTAATCATACAACCTCCAACATAATTGCACGGCATGAAGCGCCGTACATTAATCCTAGGATAAGCAAATATTACTATACAAATCTATCGTATTTCTACCAATAAGTAAACTTATTACATTTCAAAATACAAATAGAATACTTTATCGCAAGCGACAATCTTTGTTCAATTAGATAAAGACTATGCCATGTGGATAAATTAGTCATTTTATGGTAAGATTTCTATATGAATGGGGTATTCTTTTCTTTTTCTATTCTTTTTAAAGGGGTTTTTTCTTGTTAAGTCAATTGGGAGGGGGTTCACATGCATTATAAGAACTTTAAGACAGCAGTTTATATTCCTGCGTGGATAGCGCGTCACATGACTCCGGAAAAGTTAGAGTATGGATATGAGTTTATCGAGAAGTATATTGGTCTCGATAAGGTCTATATCGAGACTCACAGAGATGATATTGATATAGAAAAAGAACGTATTCTCATGATGAAAAACTATCTTGAGGAAAGAGGCGTTACAGTAGCGGGCGGAATTACATTTACGGTAGATGATTTTGAAGGCGCAGAAGCCGGAAAAAGAAGAATCTTCAATACCTTCTGTTATACAGATCCTGCCATGAGAGATAAGGTAAAGGCTCTTTCCGAATATGCAGCTGGAATCTTTGATGAGGTTATCCTTGATGATTACTATTTCACTAATTGCTGCTGCGACAGATGTATCAAGGAAAAGGGTGACAGGGACTGGGTTACTTTCAGACGTGAACTTATGACGGATGTTTCAAAGAACCTTGTCGTTGGTCCTTCAAAGGCTGTTAATCCTAATATCAAGATGATCGTTAAGTATCCTAACTGGCGTGAATCCTTCCACTTCACAGGTTATCTTCCTGATGCGGAGAAGGATATATTCGATGAGACGTACATTGGAACAGAGACAAGAAATCCAAGGTATACAGATCAGCATCTGCCTGAGTATTTAAGCTATTCACTGGTTCGTTATATCGAAAATGCATGGCCGGGCCGTAATGGTGGCGGCTGGTTCGATACCTTCCAGTGCTGGTCTGCAGACAGATATCTTGAACAGGCTTATCTGACTGCCTTTGCGAAGGCAAAGGAGCTTATGCATTTCCAGTGGAGTAATCTGGTGGATAATCATTTTGTTGGAGGAATGAAGATCCAGCTGGAGAAGATTGATAAGATGATGAATGGAGTTGGAGATCCGACAGGAGTTCCTGTATATATTCCATATGCGTCAAGTGGGGAGAATCATCTGGAAATGAGGCTTGGAATGCTGGGTATTCCTATAGAAGCGACTCCTGATTTTCCTGCTGATAAGGATATGATGATCCTGACTGAGAGCGCGTCAGCTGATCCGGACCTTATAAATAAGCTTAGGAAATATGTTCAGGCTGGTGGTGATGCAGTGATCACATCAGGGCTTCTCAGAAAGCTGGGAGATGAGATAAGGGACGCAGGACTCACAGAGGCTACTGTTACTGATAGAAAGCTAAATGTTACCAGATACCACATTACCGGGGATGAGGCTGGATATATTGATGATGTAAACCCTATACTGTTCCCTGAGATTACTCACGGAAATAATGATTCCTGGTCACTTCTTAATGGAGGAGACGGTGACTACCATACGCCGTTATTACTCCTTAGCATTTACGGTAAGGGCAGGATTTACATTCTGAATATTCCTGACAATTATGCGGATATCTACCGTATTCCTCGAGCTGCTGCAGATGTATTTAAGAGGATACTAAGGACTGAAACGTATGCCTCTGGAAAAGACTTCTCTATGTTCACCTATGATGACGGAAGCTTCATCCTTTACCGCTATGTGAAGGATAATGTGAGACCGGCTCATGTAAAGCTTTACACGAAGGAAGACGTAAGTAGTCTTAAGGATGAGGTTTATGATGAGAAAATACCGGTAGCTCCATACTATGTATGGGAAGAGTTTGAACTTAAGAAATATATGGTAGCGGATATAATTCTTGAGCCGGGAGTTATAAGTAAATTTAAGTGGGAATATCAATAAAGTTCATTTAATGAGATAAATTATGAAAAAATCATTAATCATTCTTTTAAATGTGATAATTATTGCCGCTATCTTGATCTTCGTTGTATTCTACTCCAGGTATGAAAATCAGGATTTATACCGTAGGCAGATAGAAAACTTTGAGAATACTACGGTTACTATGGAGAGGGTAACAGAGAATTATCTGGAAGGTGAGCAAGGAATATGTGACATATGGGCGCAGTATATATGTAGTCAGCATATGACTCTTGAAGAAGCTACGAGCTACGTCCGTTCTTCGCATGTTCTGAAGAATACATCTGCTCATTTTATACTACTTGATTCTCTCACTGGTTTATCGACACGTCCGAAGCCTGGAACGGATGATGACTATGATGTATCTTATGAAAGGCTCGATATTCTTGGTGATGGTACTTGGATTGATGATATCGGAGAATCCATCAATATAACCAGAGCTTATACCAATCCAATGAACGGCGAGCAGTCCATTGCATTTTGCAATATCATATCCGTATATGATCCAGAAAGTGGTTCTGATAAAGATGCGGTTGTTCTACGTATTATTCCTATCTCAGCACTTGAACAGAAATGGATATTTCCACAGAGTGAACTGGAAAATGCTGAGCTGTCTATGATAGATGTAAATGGTGATTACATTCTTAAAGGTTCAAGTTTTAAGAACTCCAGTTTTTTTGAGTTCTACAATTCTTATAATTCATCTGATAACGATACCACGAAGAAGCTTTTTGATAGTATTACTTCTTCGACAGGTTCTATATCTATGAACAATTCACACGGCGAAGAGTGCGTACTTGCCTTTACCCCTATATCTACAACAAATGGCTGGACTATGCTTGGTCTTGTACCAGCGGAGGATTTAAATATTGAAAAAAGAAACTGGGTACTTTTTGTAGTAGTGTCTGTTGGACTCCT
>CACWGK010000101.1 GCA_902760415.1 uncultured Lachnospiraceae bacterium | reverse complement strand
AGATTTGCATAATTAAATGTATTATCTATAACTATTCCTTCTTCCGAATAGTTTTTTACTATTACATTACCAAACTCGCTTCCCGCTGTCTGAGATATAGTCTGCTGACCTTCTCCAGATAATATAAATGTATTATTTGCAGAGGCTCTAAAATTATTTGTAACATAAACATCGCCTTTTGACTCTATACATCCACTATTTATATTAAAAATTGCATTTGATAATTCTAGCCTTCCCTCAACAAACAGATAATCGTTCAGATTATTCATATTGATAGTACATCTACTATTTGCTGTAAAAGATCCATCGCATAATATCTCTCCGTTCTCAAAAGTTAACTTTGATTTATAATTCAGCACAATATCGCCATGACATGTTATCGTATGTCCATTAAGATTAAGTGAACAATATTCATTTATCGAAACTGATGCCACTTCAATATCTTCATTCAGTGTTGTATATTTAGATACCACAAAATCTTCGTATTCAATAATTTCTTCTTCTGCCTCATCCGCCTCTGAATTATTATCCATACCTTCAGATGTATCATCCTCTTCAGTACCTTCGGATTGAGAAGAATCTCCACTAGTCGCTGTTACATCTTTAAAACTTTCAGAGTTATATAAATCTATAGCCTTAGCTTCTACTGTATCTCCATACATAAAAGATGACCATGGTAGCATAAAAACTGCCATAGTCACCGCAAGTATCTTCTTTATACTTCTCTTATTTTTCATTGTCTAGATCCGTCCTGTCCTTATTCTTTAGTTTTAATACTATTAACACCATAAAGAGCGAAATAATCATTGTTATAACAACTGGTATTACTAATGAATTATCACCCGTTAATATACTGTTTCTTTCTGTCAATGCATCAGTACTTTTTTGACTCTTATCGTCTCCCACGCCCTTTTCGAGCGAATTATCTTTATTCCCTTTACTATTCTGTGAATCTAATGAATTATTCTGCGAATCTGTCGAATCAACATCCGACAGAGATGTATCATTCCCACTTATATCTTCTGGCTTAGCCACATTAGAATTATCCGAACTATCCTTAGAACTATTATCACTCTTTATATTCGATTGATTATCGTTTAATTCAGTATCTGTATAGTTAATTGAATCATCATATGAAGTCTCTTTATCATTCCCAATACTATCTGATTTGTTAGGTTTATCCTCATTCTTTTCTTCAACTATATTTTCCGTATTTGTATCATAATCTTTGATATCAGTTGTCATTACGCTTATAATATTTCCATTACTATCATATTCGTATTCTGTACAACTTCCATCATCATGAATCACAAATATAACGCGACCATTTTCATCATATTCATATTCTTCTGCCCGCACATTAATTTGTACATATAATACGCATGCTAATATGCATATTAAAGAAAGTACAATATTATAAATCTTAGTCTTTCTTTTCATTTTCAACCTCAAAATTTCAGTATTATCCAAGAGCACCGTCTCTCATAATAAATATTTACGTGTCCTATGTCAATGTAATCCGCTATATATAAATCATTTTTCGTCTTATTATCTATTCATATAACTATTCTCTATGTTGTCAATCTTGTCAGTATATGTTATATTTTGACAAATGAGTCAATATAGCGGGGGTAATGCTTATGGAGTTCTATCTATTACTCGATAACTATATTAAAGAGATTGGATGTACCGCAAAGCAGCTGGCAGAAAAGTCCAAGCTTTCTGCATCTGTTATCAGCAGGTATCGTTCAGGCGACCGCGTGCCTTCTCCAGACAGTGACATATTGAAGAAGCTTGCCACTGGAATCAGTCAGCTATCTGACCAGAGTTACGATATAATTCTGGGGCAAATGAATAGCTGCCTCACGTCACGAACTTCATTTGCGAAGCACGCATTTTACAAGATTGATCGACTCGTATCGGAGCTCTATATTAAGCAGGCTGACATTGCTAGGGCCTTTAATTACGATGCTTCATTCATCTCCCGCGTTCTGTCGGGCCAGCGACTCCCATCGAATATTGACGGATTTCTTAGAGACATTGCGAGATACGTTGCCTCAAATTGTAGTTCTAAGGAACGTATCGAGATTCTTGCTGGAACCATATACGTCACAAGTTCGGAGCTACAGTCCGAATCAGAAAGATTTCAGGCCATTCTCAACTGGTTAATCTACGACGATACTCCGACAATCAATTTCCTGAATACTCTGGATAATTTTGATTATAACGACTTTCTGACATCGCTTCATTTTACTGATGTAAAGATGCCATCCGAGCATCTGCAGATTCCGCCTAGCCACATATATATAGGTAAAAATCAAATGAAGCAGGGCGAGCTCGACTTTATGAAGATTGCCGCTTTATCGAGAAGCAGCGACAGCGTGCTCTTCTATAGCGACATGTCTATGAATGATATGCTGGACGCAGACTTTCCGCGAATGTATATGACAGGACTCGCTATCCTCGTGAAGAAGGGACTTCATCTAAATGTCATTCATAATCTGAACCGTCCACTAAATGAGCTCCTCATCGGTCTCGAAACCTGGATTCCTTTATATATGACAGGTCAGCTGTCGCCTTACTACTTCGATGGTTATGCGGACGAGTTTTTCAACCATCTTCTTTATAGTGCAGGCTCCATAAGTCTTTATGGCAGCTGCGTTGGCGGCAACAGAGAGTACGGCCATTACTATCTCACAAAGAAAAAAGAGGAAGTTGCTTATCTTAAGAAACGTGCTGAGAAGATGCTCGAAATGTCATCACCGCTTCTACAAATCTATCGAAGCAGCGATAAAGATTCTTTCTATAAAATGTTATCGACCACCATCTCTTCATCAGAAAGTTATAGAAGCATTCTTTCCAGTCCACCGATTGCTATCATTTCAAATGATTTACTTAAGAAGATTGTTCATGGTTACGCAAAAGACAAAGGACTGAACAAAGAAAAGACAGAGGAGCTTCAAGCTCTCATAAAGAAATGTATGCAGATAGAGAAGAAGCTTCTACTTAAACCACCTAAAGATAAGCCGATTCATGTAAGTATTCATAAGCTTTCTGAGGAGGAGTTTAACAAGTCTCCTGTATATCTTCCGCTTGGATTAGGCTTTGTTGACATCAATATTCCTTACACTTATGAGACTTATTGCCAGCACATACATGAATATGACCAATATCAGAAAACTCATAAGAACATTATAATAGAAGAAACTGATAATCTTAACTTCAAAAATATGCAGATTAGGATGGGCTCTATCCAAGGCGAACACTGGGTTCTTATCTCAAAATCTCTGTCGCCAAATATTCATTTTATGACCAAGCATCCTACTCTTGTTGAAGCTTTATCAAAAATTGAGTCAGCAAGCGCCTGTTTTGACACGTAATAATAGTAAGTGTTATACTGACCGTATTCATTTATAGTATGAATCAAGATAAAAGGAGCTATTATGAGTTTAAGTTATCCAATAGTTTTAACCGTTGCGATCATCCCAACTGTCGTGTTGATGATCTTCATATATTTTCAGGATAATCATGAGAAGGAGCCAATCAGCCTTCTTCTAAAAATCTTCGGATTAGGTGTATTATCCTGTATTCCAGTTCTTATAGTAGAAATCCTTGGACAGCTTCTTAACGACCTCGTCTTTGGCGGCGCAAAGCTGATGTACTACTTTTCGCTTGCATTCTTCTGCGTTGCACCGACCGAGGAGTTCTTTAAGTTTATGGCTGCTTATCTGCTGACCTGGCGAAATAAGCATTTCAACTATAAGTTCGACGGTATCGTATACTGTCTCTTCGGATCCATGGGATTCGCTGCTATCGAAAATGTTAAATATCTGATAGAGGGTGGAAATGAGCTCACTACCGTTATGGTTACTGGAATCGGAAGAGCCCTTCTCGCCATCCCTTGTCACGCTATGTGCGGTATCTTCATGGGATATTTCTATGGAAATGCTAAGTACCTGAAGTCCTACGGTGACCGTTCAGGCTGCCGCCGCAATCTCTTCACAGGATTTGCAGTTGCGGTATGTCTTCACGGATTCTACGACTTCTGTCTGTTTACTGGAAATGTACTCTTCCTGATTCTCTTTGTTATATTTGTTATCGCTGCTGATGTACTTACCATCATCCGTATCGTTAAAGCAAAGAAGGAAAATGCAAAGATGTACGAGGCACCTAAGTATAGACAGTACTGGGTTGACGCAAATCCTTACCAGCCATACGGCGGCTACGCTGCTCCAGTATATGGTGGTTACAACTACGCAAATGCATCTGGTAATAACGGTGGACAGGTTGCTCCATACGCACCTCCAGTCGTTGCAACCGGACAGAGCTATAATCCAGAGGTGGTTTCACAGGGAGCATCCTACTCACCTCAGGCTATTAACCAAGGTGTCGGATATAACCCACAACCTCAATTCCAAAATAGTTCATATAATCAACAGGCACCGACTCCTGGTTATGTTCCACAACAGACCACTTACCAAGAGGGCGCATATAATCAGCAAGCCGGATATCAGGAAGCTTCTTACGAGCAGCAGAGTGCTTATCAGAACACTTCTAGCAACCAGCAAGTTGCTTACCAGAATACTTCTAACAATCAGCAGGTTAATTATCAACAGAATACAAATAATCAGGGAAATGAAAATGTTCAGCAACAGGCCGCTCAACCAGTCCAGCAACCTGTTCAAACATTACAAAGAACTTCCCAGATTCATTGTCCTGTCTGTGGTACAATTAATTACTTCAATGCATTTAACTGTAATAGCTGCGGAGCATCACTTCACCAGTTATAAAACTACAATTCTTCAGAGATTCAAATCTCTGTTCATCCGTAAATCAGGGTTGAAAAACTCTTCCCTGTACTGTACAATAAACACTGCTGAGCTTTTTAGTTCAGCTAAATGTCTGCGTAGCTCAGCTGGATAGAGCGACCGCCTCCTAAGCGGTAGGTCAGAGGTTCGAATCCTCCCGTGGACGCATATAACAAAAGGAAAGCCGAGGTATTAACACCTCGGCTTTCTTACTTACTTATTCCTTTTTATCTTATAATTATGCTTCAATATTTCTAGCTTCACTTAGTAGTAAAATGCTACTAAGTATATAATTCTATCTAAGTAATTACTTAGTCTTTGGACAAATCTTCTCAGTTCCACCCATGTATGGACGAAGAACCTCAGGTATATTAACTGATCCATCTTCGTTAAGATTGTTTTCCAGGAAGGCAATAAGCATACGAGGTGGAGCAACAACTGTATTGTTCAGTGTATGAGCAAGATACTTCTCTCCATCTTCTCCCTTAACTCTAATCTTAAGACGTCTTGCCTGAGCATCGCCAAGGTTAGAGCAGCTACCAACCTCAAAGTACTTCTTCTGTCTAGGTGACCAAGCCTCAACGTCAACAGACTTAACCTTAAGATCTGCAAGATCACCAGAACAACACTCGAGTGTACGAACAGGAATATCCATACTTCTAAAGAGCTCAACTGTGTAGCTCCACATTTTATTATACCAATCCATTGAATCTTCAGGCTTACAGATAACTATCATCTCCTGCTTCTCAAACTGGTGAATACGATAGATACCACGTTCTTCTATTCCATGTGCACCCTTCTCTTTTCTGAAGCAAGGTGAATAACTTGTAAATGTAAGTGGAAGCTGATCTTCATCAACCATCTTATTGATGAAACGTCCGATCATAGAATGCTCACTTGTACCGATGAGATAGAGATCCTCTCCCTCGATCTTGTACATCATAGATTCCATTTCATCAAAACTCATAACGCCTGTAACGACATCACTTCTGATCATGTATGGAGGAATTACATATGTAAATCCCTTGTTGATCATGAAGTCTCTTGCATAAGCGAGTACTGCACTGTGAAGTCTAGCAACATCGCCTATAAGATAGTAGAAACCATTTCCGGCAACTTCTCTTGCAGAATCAAGATCGATTCCTGAAAGCTTCTCTATAATCTCTGTATGATAAGGTATCTCGAAATCAGGAACTACAGGCTCTCCAAATCTCTCAACCTCGACATTTTCGCTATCATCTTTTCCAATTGGTACAGAACTATCAATGATGTTAGGGATTCTCATCATAATAGCCTTAACCTTTTCTTCTATAATAGGCTCTTTCTCTTCGAGTTCCTTAAGGCGTACAGCTGATTCAGCAACTTTCTTCTTTACCTCTTCAGCTTCTTCCTTCTTACCCTGTGCCATAAGAGCACCAATCTGCTTAGATATCTGGTTCTTTTCAGCACGTATAGCATCTGCCTCTGCCTGAACTTCTCTTCTTTCCTTGTCCAGCTCGATTACTTCATCAACAAGTGGTAACTTGTGATCCTGGAACTTCTTTTTAATATTTTCCTTTACAATATCAGGATTCTCTCTTAAGAACTTAATATCTAACATAACTCTTCTCTCCTTTATCTTATATCAAAAGCTTATGTTATGATAACATGCTTTTGATTATACTTCATTATTCGACAGATTAAAACAAGAAATGTAATGTGGTTTACATAATATCTTCGTCATCTGGCTCATTTGTTAGCGCTTCAATCTCTTCATCGATTGTCTTAGCCTTCTTGATTGCTTCTTTCTCTTCGCTAGAAAGTGCAATATATGACTCACCTTTTATTATCTCCTTTGCATATGTAAAGCAACCCTGCTTTGAATGCATAGAAGTAAGTACAAGGCCTGAGTTATCATCATTTAAAAGGGCAAGTGAGAAACTAAGTTCTCCAGCCATGCTATCAAATGCATCATACTTTACAAGACCCATCTTGTTATAGCAAGAATCAAGATGTCCCTTAAAGGTTTTGTGGTCCTTATGATATCTCTTCATGCGGGCCTTAACCTTATCCATTTCTTCAAATCTGGCAAGTATTATCTCTTCAAGATCTTTTACTTTCTTTCCGCTTGTTAGAGCATAATACTTTCTAGAAATATTCTGAAGCTGTCTCGCTATTATAGCGACAACAACTATAAGTGCAATTACTAATACAAATAAAATGATGACAAGAATTTCTACAGGTATAATCATAAATGAATCTAATATCATATCATCACTCTCCTTTAAGCAGATGCTCCAGTATTAATGATATGAATTATTCTTTCAAGATCATCACTAGATACATATTCAATCTCTATCTTACCCTTCTTGCCACGAGATTTGATAGAAACCTTCGATCCTAGAGTAGTTTTAAGATTTTCCTCAAGACCAGCAAGTATAGCTTCCATAGCAGGATCCTTAGTGCTAGGCTTTTCCTTACCATCTTTATCTATCTCTTTTCCGTCTAAAATGTTATTAACACCCTTAACCAGCTGCTCTGTCTCTCGTACACTCAGTCCCTCATCGAATACAGAAAGTGCAGTCTTATACTGAACTTCTGGATCAGTAACTGATAGAAGACATCTGGCATGACCAGTTGATATCATATCGTCAATAAGCATTTGCTTTACTTTATCAGAAAGATTAAGAAGTCGAAGTGCATTTGTTATAGTAGATCTACCCTTAGAAACTCTCTCAGCAACTTCATCCTGCTTAAGATTATATTCATTAATAAGACTCTGATAAGCAAGCGCCTCTTCTATAGGATTCAGGTCTTCTCTTTGAAGATTCTCTATAAGGGCAACTTCCATACGTTCCTTGTCAGACATTTCTCTGATAACAACTGGAACTTCCTTAAGACCTGCCTGTCTAGCAGCTCTCCAACGTCTTTCACCTGCTATTATCTCATAGGTCTTTCCCTTCTT
>CACWGK010000100.1 GCA_902760415.1 uncultured Lachnospiraceae bacterium | reverse complement strand
TTCGTAGTATATGGCAGTTTAATCATGAACCGGATCTTAACTTAGTAAATGTTGATTCTGAAAAGGGCTGCCTTTGGATTACAACTGATAAGCTTGCGAACTCTATCTATTATGCAAAGAATACTCTTACACAGAGAATGACATTTCCAAAGTGCTCAGCTACCGTGACTCTTGATACATCAGGTATGAAGGACGGTGACTCGGCAGGACTTGCTGCATTTCAGGGTAACTATGCATGGGTTGGCGTGCAGAGAGAAGATGGCAAGCTATATGCAGTTATGTGTTCCTTTACTAATACAAGCGGAGATGTATGGAACCTAAGTGATGATAAGGGAACTATACTGGAGAAGATAGAGTTAGAGAAAGAAGCTTTAGATAGTAGTAAAGTAATACTAAGGTTAAATGCATCCTTTGATGATACTAAGGTTACGGAGAATACACCGGCTAAGGATGATTATATAGATGAAGTATTCTGTGAAGTGGATACTGGAGCGGGATTTAGACATATAGGAAGCCCGCATCGGCTATCCTTCAGACTCGATCATTTTACGGGATGCCGTTTCGGCCTCTTTATCTATTCTGAAAAAGAAACCGGTGGAAGTGCGGGCTTTATAGATTTTAAGTTATCTTAACTAAGACTTTTCATTTCGGATTTATTTTTATACATTGCTTCGTCAGCACGTTTTTCGATATCTTGAATATTCCTATCTACACCAGGTAGATATGTCGCTATTCCGCATGCTATAGATATATAGTTTTCGGGTAGCGGCATACTATCTGTATATGCCGTCATAAGAGTTTGTAACTTGGAGAGCAGAACATCGGCATTATCATAGTCATCTCCAGATAATACTGCAACAAACTCGTCGCCTCCGATTCTATATACAGGACTATGCTTAAATACACTGCATATAAGGTGGCAGGCTCTTATCAGATAATTATCTCCAACATCGTGTCCGCATGAATCATTTATAAGTTTTAGGCTGTTGACATCGAACATTGCGATAGCAAATCGAGGACAGGTTCCTGCGTCCATAGCTGCTTGAAGAGCTTTCTCTTTATCGTCATAGGCCATACGGTTGTTGACATTGGTGAGAGGGTCTCTTCTCATTGCTTCCATCAGTCTTTTGTTGATAAGATCCAGACTAAGTGAATGTCTAAACTTATCAAGTATGAGAGCAAGACGGCTTTGATAAGTCATAAGGAAATGATTCGCAACCTTTTCCATACAATCACGGAATATGAGATAGCCATAAGCTTCGTCATTTTCGTGGATTGGAATGAAAACATATAGGTGGTTTTGGTCATCCTCTTGATAACCAGGAACCAGTTTGGCGGATTCAAATTGGTCCTCAGTGTAAGCTACTCCATTTTCGGTGGAGTATATAATATCTAGGAATTTGCTGTATCCGGTTTTTCTAAGCTCAATATTTTGATCATATATTGATAAACCGAAGCTTGGCTCCAGGAGCATATGGAAGGAATCGCCTTCATAGTTGTGATCATTTGTTAGGAGCTCTCTAAGTCTGATTACAAATTCCTGGTAGGTATCACAGGATAAGACTGTGCTATCTATATCATTAAGCTTTCTGTTGAAGTATGTAGTGGAAGAACGCTTTATGAAGTGTTCTCTTCCTTCATTTCGTCTTGCTCTGTCACTGTTACGATATTCGTAGCAGTTGCAACTATCACCAGGAATAAACTTACCAGGGATGATAACAGACCTATCTTTGGTTTTTTCTGATAGGGTATCTAGCATAAGATCTCCAGCTGCTTCTCCCATATCTGTAAAGCATTGATCAACAGATGCGATGGCTGGATCGAAGATCTGGCTCTCATCTAGATAGTCATATCCGCATACTAATACATCATCAGGAACATTATATCCATGGTCGCTAAGTGATATGCAGCATTGCATAGCAAGACCATCATTTGCACAG
Source organism: uncultured Lachnospiraceae bacterium (assembly GCA_902760415.1). GTDB lineage: Bacteria > Bacillota > Clostridia > Lachnospirales > Lachnospiraceae > Eubacterium_Q. The sequence goes on along the minus strand of CACWGK010000100.1, from coordinate 5,925 downwards.
ATAAATGCATCTGGCAGCTCTCTACCTTCGCTAAGGAACTGCTCAAGGTATCTTGCGACAGCTGCATTTTCCCATAGAGTGTAATGAACTTCGGCTAGATCGGAGGAACGCCCCTGTTCTTCAAGATAATCTCTGACTGCTTTGATTCGTAGCTCTGAGTCAAGGGATTCAGCTGTTCCGGCAAGAAAGATAATCTTCCTGACGCCATGCTTTTCTGTCAAGTGTTTGCACATATCTATAGTCGCCTCATAATTATCGGAACCGATATAGAGAGCGCCTTCATGCTGCGCACCCTGCATAATTACAGGAATATTTGCAAACTTGCATCGTTCTATAAGGTTGTTTATTTCACCTGGGAAGTTTAGGCCGCTGCCGAAGATGACTGCCCCATCAAACTCATTTAGGTTCGGCAGTGTAAAGATATTCATTTCGCCTTGCTTTATGGCGGTTGAATCGCTGTATGTTGGATAGCATAAAAAAAGATGTATATCTACGGAATCCACGGTAAATGCTTGTTGCATACCTGTGAGGAACTGAGATAGAATCTCACTACACCATCCAGTTGAGAAAACTGCAATCTTTTTCTTCATAATATATAGCCCCAATTAATATACCTAATATCTTCTCTTTGGATATTACCTTGTATCTATGCTGATTATAACAATTATCCCTTTGAATTGCTATCATATAAATGATAATTATTTTGTTATAGCTGGCTGTTTTGTGTTATAGTATCTTAGTGCCTTGGATAGAGAGGAATGTATAGATGAAGCTGCGTAAAAAGCTCAACAACTATATACTCGGACTTAGCCTTAAAAAGAAGATGATGCTTCTTTTTGTTTTTTGTGTGCTGATTCCTCTTTTTGTTACAGATAGTATAGTCTTCTATAATCTATACAAGGTTAATAAGATCACAAAGGAGCAGGAACTTCGAAGTGATGCTGAGGCGATAAAGTATAGGCTGATAGATGGTCTGAATTATCCTTCCAAGATCATTCAGAATATATATAAGAACTCAGAAATAGAGGATCTGCTCAATCGAGAATACTATGATCCTCTGGATTATTACATTTCATATATGGACTTTAAGCAGAACTCCATATATGACAGCTGGCTTGGTCTTGGAAATGAGACTCTTGAAGTATACGCTGATAACGATACTATATTAAATGGTGGAATGTTCTATAAGCTTGCACCAGTTCGAGATGAGGCTTGGTTTAAGAAGCTCGATGAGAGAGAGGGAATAGTTCTTAGCTTTGAGTTTAGTAAGGCGCCTACCGAAGCATATTCTGAACGCAAGATTCTTCTCATGCGTAAGATGGAAATGGCGAGAAAGAACCGTGTTGAGAAGGTGCTGAAGCTTACTATTAATTATAAAGCATTTCAGAACTCTCTATTTAATGAAGGTATAGAGTCAGATGTCTACATATGTCAGGGAGATAAGCTTGTTATGACAAATGTAGGTGGTACCCATTATAGAGAAGCATATAAGTTCTTTGATAAGAAGATAAGATATGATTATAAGTATGATATGAATCTATATGGCGATACTTATACTATCTACCTTAAGAGAAGTAATCTGGGAATCTGGATGTTGGATCTTAAATCCACTATTATAGTCCTTATCCTTCTTATAGGTAGTATCCTGCTTCCTCTATATATGATAAAGAGGCTCGATTATTCAGTAACAAGAAGAATAGGGGTGCTAGATAATCTTTTTGAGGATGCGAAGTCGGAGAGACTTACAAAGATATCTGATATAGAAGGAACAGATGAGATATCCTCGCTTATGACGAATTATAATGTCATGGCAGACAGAATGAATGACTTGATTCAGACTGTCTACGTTGATAAACTGAAGAGGCAGGAGATGGATATTGCAAGACAAAATGCAGAGCTGCTTGCGCTGCATAGCCAGATTAATCCTCATTTCCTATTCAATGCTTTGGAGAGTATCAGAATGCACAGTCTCCTGAAGGATGAAGAGGAAACTGCTGAGATGGTTGAGCATCTTGCTATGATGCAGAGAGTTAATGTAGACTGGCAGTCGGATATTGTGTCGGTTGAAAAAGAAATGAAGTTTATCGAAGCCTACCTTAAACTTCAGAAATATAGATTTGGAGATAGACTGAGTTACAGTGTAGATGTATCTCCATCGTGTTATGATGTAATGGTTCCAAAGCTCTTTATAGTAACCTTCGTGGAAAATGCCTGTGTACATGGTATAGAGAGTAAGACTGAACCGGGCTGGATCTTTGTTAGAATCTATGATACGGAAGATGAGGTTATCTTCGAGATAGAGGATACGGGAATCGGAATGGATGAAGAGATGAAGGAGAATCTTCTCTTCAAGATGAATAATGCCAGCCTTGAACTCATCAAGATGGGGCGCAGCGTTGGTATGACAAATGCATGTCTCAGACTTAAGATGATAACAGAGGATAAGGCAAGGTTTGATCTGGAGACAGAACCAGGAGTTGGAACGATTGTATTTGTTGCGATTCCTAAAAATCTTGATAACTAATATTACAACATAAAGGAAGTATGATAAGTGCTAAAGGTAATGCTTGTTGATGATGAGCCTTATATAGTAGAAGGACTTAAGGTTCTCATCGATTGGGAAAAAGAAAACTTTGAGATAGTAAAGGTAGCCGAAAATGGCATCGAGGCCCTGGAGTATCTGAAGGATAATACAGTTGATCTTATAATCGCAGATATTAAGATGCCCCTCATGACAGGCATCGAGCTTCTGGAGAAGATTAAGACAGAAGGTGTGTCAGATGCTTACTTTGTAATACTGAGTGGCTATAATGATTTCCAGTATGCGAGAGAGAGCATGCGTCTTGGATGCATGGACTATCTTCTGAAGCCTATCAAGAAGGATGAACTTGTTCAGATACTAAGAAAGATATCTGCACTTAGTAAGGAAAATGAGGTTATAGAACAACATCATAAAGAAACTGAGACAGCATTTCTTCAGAGACACCTGATCGCGCTCATTGTCGGAAGATATGATGAAATGAATCTCGACTATCTAGAGAAGAATATGCGATTATCTGAAGGCGTAAGATATGTCATTATTGAGATTCCTGAGATTGACGATGCAGAGACTATAGAGGGCAGTGCAATGCAGTATAGAAGAGAAATGACTGACGCTGCCAATCAGATATTAGGAGAGGATGGTAACCATCTCATAAATGATGTATCCCTAAATCACAGTGTTTGTGATACTGGATTTATCTACTGTGATTACATGGCGGAAGAAAAGAACATGGATGATATGGAATATCTCCTGGATCTTGAAAACCGTCTGAAGGCTGCACTTAGGAAAAATGTACGAATACTCTCTGGTAAGAAAGTACAGGATATATCACAGATTTCTAAGTCTTATAGTTCTGCCTGTATTCTGAAATCACAGGAAGTCTTCCATGAGGTACGACCTGTTGTTGTATATGAACGTGAAATGAGTATCAACCCAAGCAAGGCTATGCTCTTTAAGAAGAGCCTGGATGATCTTGTAAAAGCTATAGAACAGAGCGATGATGATGAAATCAAGAAATGTATAGATGTCTTTTATGATGATATCTCAAAGGCGGGACTTGGAGATTCTGTAAGCCTTAACATGAACTATCTGTTATTCCAGCTTATTCATATAGCAACGGAGCTTGACGATGAACTGGATCAGGAAGAGATTCTTCATAGAATATCAGAGAGTTCATTTGACGAAGGTATAAAGCGTGGCAGCAGCAAGCATATGTACAAGTTTGCCACGGAATATGCTCAGTATCTTAACCAGCTTAGGAAAAATGTATCCGGCGGTATCCTTAAGGATGTGGAAAATGAGATAAAAGAAAAGTATAACGAGAACCTCAGTCTTAAGAAACTGAGTGAGAAGTACTTTATAAATTGTAGTTATCTTGGTTCCCTCTTTACGAAAAAGTATGGAGTGTCCTTTAAGGATTACCTTACAGACTATAGAATAAATGAAGCGGCAAAGCTTCTTCTTAATACAAATGATAAGATAGTTGATATCTCTGTAGCGGTTGGATATAAGAACAGCGATTACTTCATCAGACGTTTTATTGAGATAAAAGGAATGACTCCTTCGCAGTACAGAAGGCAGAAAAAGAATAATATGTAGAATTTTAAGTTTTTGTTAATGTTCTGTATATTATTACCTAAAACAACATAAAATAATCTGCGAAAAATGTTAAAAATATAGTTAACATAACTAAAAACCCTACAAATTCTTGTAATTTTTAAGTAAATTTTAAGAATTTGTAGGGTGTTTTTTTGGAGTTCGTAGGGGGAAAATAATCCCTCGAACGAGTATAATAAAGATACTTAATTGCCTGGAAAGGGCTATCATACAAAATACATATTTTGAAGGAGGTAAAGTATGAGAATTAAGGCAAAGAGACTCGGAGCTTGTGCGCTTGCTGGTACTATGATGCTCACAATGCTTGCGGGATGTGGAGGTTCATCAAATGATGATTCTTCATCAAACACAGGGGACAGCAGTAGCACTTCTACATCAACTAGTACTGCTACAGAAGCTGGTTCAACTGCATCAGGCGATGTGAAGGAGTTCGATATGTTTATCGCTATGCCTGGTACAGAAATCAACGATGATAACGAGATTCAGCAGATCATCGCTGACAAGACTGGCGTAAAGGTTAAGGAAACTTGGCTTACAGGTCAGACAGATGCTGAGGCTGTTGGTACAATCATCGCTGGTGGTGATTATCCAGACTTCATCAATGGTGGAGATGCTATGATGCAGCTCTATGATAACGATGTACTTGTTCCTTGGGATGATTATCTTGATAAGTATCCAAACCTCAAGGCATTCTACACAGATGAAGAGTGGGATAAGTTCCGTATGGATGATGGACACATCTATTGGATGAACGTTTTCGGAAATACTCTTGGTGAGTCTAAGACAACAACTCACAATGATGAGGCTTTCTGGATCCAGGCTAAGGTTCTTGAGTGGGATAACTATCCAAAGATTGAGACTCTTGACGAGTACTTCGATCTTCTCGAGAGATACTATGCTGAGCATCCTACAATGGAAGATGGAACAGAGATCATTCCTTACACAATTCTTTGTGAGGATTGGAGATACTTCTGTCTTGAGAACGCTCCTGAGTTCCTTGATGGATATCCAAACGACGGTTCTGTAATCGTTGATAAGGAAAATATGAAGATTGTTGACTACAACACAACAGATACAGCTAAGATGTACTTCAAGAAGCTTAATGAGGAGTACAACAAGGGTATCGTTGATCCTGAGTTTGGTACACAGACATATGATGAGTACATTTCAAAGCTCTCAACTGGTAGAGTTCTTGGTATGTGCGATCAGAACTGGGATTTCAACTTCACAATCACAGACGTATTCAAGCAGTCTGGTCTTGATCAGGAAGGTTGCAGCTACATTCCTCTTGGCCTCGTAGCAGAGAAGGGAATGGAGAACAGATGGCATACATATGATGACACACTTAACATGTCATCAGGTGTTGCTATCACAAAGGACTGCGACGATATCGAAGCAGCATTCCAGTTCCTTGATGACCTGTGCTCACAGGAAATCAGAGACCTCAGATTCTGGGGAGTTGAAGGTGTTGACTATGAAGTAGATGAGAATGGTCTTTTCTACAGAACAGAAGAGCAGAGAGCAAAGTGGTCAGATCCTGAGTATCAGGCATCTCACGAGTGTGCTTACAGCTACATGCCTCAGTATCATGGTACATCAACAGATGGCAAGAACGCTAACAAGCCAGAAGAGCAGACATCTGAGTTCTTCGATACACTTCCACAGCCTGTTATCGATGTATTTAACGCTTATGGCGCAACAACATATCCAGAGCTTATCGGTTCTGTTAAGGAAGAAAATGGTCCATGGTTCCCAATGTATTCATA
>CACWGK010000099.1 GCA_902760415.1 uncultured Lachnospiraceae bacterium | reverse complement strand
ACAGTCTTCAAAGGCTACTCCTACAGGTGCTGTTGCACAGTTCGCTGCAGGTGGTAAGGAGATCAAGCAGAAGGATCTTGCTGGTATAGCAATGAGCTATGGTTATGTATATGTTGCTCAGGTTTCTATGGGTGCTAACTACAACCAGCTTATCAAGGCTATCAAGGAAGCTGAAAGCTATCATGGTCCATCACTCATCATCGCTTACGCTCCATGTATCAACCACAGAATCCGTGTTGGTATGAGCAAGGCTATGGCTGAGGAGAAGAAGGCAGTAGATGCTGGATATTGGAACCTGTTCAGATTCAATCCTGATGCTGACAAGAAGTTCACTCTTGATTCAAAGGCTGCTACAGTTCCTTATCAGGAATTCCTCGCTGGAGAGGCTCGTTACACAGCACTTCAGAAGGTTAACAAGGATAAGGCTGATAAGCTCTTCGCAATGGCTGAAGAGAACTCTAAGAAGAGATTTGCTCACCTTCAGGGTCTTGTTGATCTTTATGATGGAACAAAGTCAGAGTAATCCTAGCTTAAAGCATAATACAGTTTTTAGATGCCCTTGGGAGAAATCCCAAGGGCATTTTTATTTATATTAACAAATGAATAAATACCTCTTTTCTATAAAGCGACAATTTGAGATAATGTGTTATAGTGAAGAAGAAATATTGGGAGGACATCCATATGAATATATCAGCATTTATTAAAAGGATGGCTGCCATAGTACTTATGCTGGTAACTCTTATGTCAGTTGCTGCTTGTGGCGCAGCTAAAGATAATGCAAAGGATAACAAAAAGTATGCAACTGATTATAATCTTGAGTTAAAGAAATCAAAGACAGTTAAGGATAATTGGCAAATAAGGAAGAGAGAAGAAAATGGTGTAGTCATGCTTCAGATTACGAAGGGTTCAAGTTACGCAGAAGAACCAAGAGATTATCTACTGTTCTGGGTATTTGATTCAGAAAAGCAGGCAAAAAAGAAATATCAAAACCTATATAATAAATGTAAAGATTATAATAATGGCAGTAAATGGGAAGAGGGTGATGACTGGTTTGTATCCGAAGAGCCTGATGTATGTGATGCATTTATAACTTGGATGATCTGTCGTGAAGGTAATGTGATCATAGAAGCAGATATTGATTTCTCAGATGCTTGGTCTGAAAGCGATGTTGAAGAGACTACTGGGACACCAACCGAAGCGACAACAGAAGTAAAATTCGATAAATCAACACTTAAGGATTATGTGATTGATAATAGATCAGAACTTAAGGATTTTGTATTAAATGAAATTCTTCAATAAATATGATTATGAGGTAAAACGTAAGTTTATTGTATAGGAGGTACTGGCTATGCAATATAGAAAAGATAAGCACGGAAATGATTTGTCGATCCTTGGATATGGATGTATGCGATTTACCAAGAAGGGTAATTCCATAGATATGGATAAGGCAGAGAAAGAGATTATGGCTGCTTTTAAAGCGGGCGTTAATTACTATGATACGGCATACATTTATCCAGGAAGCGAAGTGGCTGTTGGAGAAATCTTTGAGAAAAATGGCATCAGAGATAAGGTTAATATCGCAACCAAACTGCCGCAGTATCTCATTAAGAACAGCAAGGGTCTGGATAAATATTTTGAAGAAGAATTATCCAGGCTTCGTACTGACTATGTAGATTACTATCTTATGCATCATTTAACAGATGTAGGTGTATGGGAGAAGCTTAAGGCTGCTGGTATAGAAGAGTGGATAAGAGAGAAGAAAGCAGCTGGCAAGATTAGAAATATAGGTTTCTCGTATCATGGTAATAGTGATAACTTTATCAAGATACTTAATGACTATGACTGGGACTTCTGTCAGATTCAGTATAATTATCTGGATGAGGTTACTCAGGCGGGAGTGGCTGGTGTAAAGGCTGCTGCAGAGAAGGGGATTCCTATAGTTATTATGGAGCCACTTCGAGGTGGTAAGCTGGTTAATATGCTTCCGGATAAGGCTAAAAAGATAATCGCTGGAAGTGACAGGGGCTGGACTCCAGCTGAGTGGGCTTTCAGATGGCTTTGGAATCAGCCTGAGATAACTGTTGTACTTTCTGGTATGAATTCTCTTGAGATGGTTGATGAGAACTGCAAGACAGCCAGTGAGATGGAAGCAGGAACCTTTACTGATGAAGACTTTGAATTACTGGAAAATGTAAAGAAGGCCATTCAGGAAAATGAGAAGGTAGGATGTACAGGATGTAGGTACTGTATGCCTTGTCCTAAGGGAGTAGATATACCTGGTACATTTGCAGCCTATAATACTATGTATACTGAAGGAAAGGGTGCTGGAAGATTCCAGTATGCTCAGGCGGTTGGCTTATCTGAGGAACCGCCATTTGCAACTCAATGTGTTGGCTGCGGTAAATGTGAGCAGCATTGTCCACAGAGTATTCCAATCAGAGAGAAGCTTAAGGAGGCTGACAAGGCACTTAGACCTCTGGGATATAAGATAGGTATTAATATAGCTAGAAAGTATTTATTTAGAAAAAAGAAAAAGGTTAATTAATCTTCAGGAGGAATGATATGAGATATCCAAAGCCGCTTAGAAAGGGCGGGACTATAGGATTTATCGCACCATCTTTTGGATGTGCCATAGAACCTTATAAGACTAGATTTGAAAATGCAAGAAAGATATTTAAGGAGATGGGGTATAAGGAAAAACTTGGTCCTAACTGTTTTGAGGCAAGCGGAATAGGAATCAGTAATACTCCTGAGAAATGTGGAAAAGAGCTAAATGAGGCTATGACGGATCCGGATATAGACGCTATCATCACTTGTGGTGGCGGAGAACTGATGTGTGAAGTGGTTCCATATATTGATTTTGATCTTATAGCAAAGAGCGAACCTAAGTGGTATATGGGATATTCAGATAATACGAACTTTACATTCTTATCTACTATACTTGCAGATACAGCGGCTATATATGGTCCTTGTGCGCCTTCCTTTGGAAGAGTTCCTTGGCATAAATCTAACGATGACGCATTAAAGCTCCTTACAGGAGAAATGTCGGAAGTGACGGGATATGATCTATGGGAGCTAGAGGGGTATCAGCCGGAGGTTGATAAAGATACTCCTTTGGATGAGATACCAGAAGTTGATCCGCTGCTGTCATATAATGTGACAGAGAAAGTAGTATATCGCTACTATCTACCAGGAATGAATCTAGATGAGAAAAAGTCAGCTGAGTTTTCTGGACGTCTTATAGGTGGATGTGCAGATATACTTATAGTTCAATTAGGTACAAGATTTGATAAGGTCTCTGACTTCCTTGAAAGATATAAGGATGATGGCTTCATATGGTTCCTTGAATGCTGTGATCTGGATGTATTATCTATGAGAAGAGCTTTCTACCAGATGAAAGAAGCTGGATGGTTTAAGTATGTAAAGGGACTGCTTATAGGAAGACCTCGTCACTACGGCGAAGATATTATGGGAGTTAATCAGTATAATGCTGTAACAGATATATTAGGTGAACTTGGAGTACCTATAATTATGGATTTGGATATAGGACATTTACCTCCTATGATGCCTATAATATCCGGCGCTTATGCAGATGTAAGATGTGAGGGAGATGACATTTCTATAAAATATAATAAAAGATGACAGAAATACTTTTCGCGTGTTTTAAGATTTAAAGAATGCACAAAGATTTTTTCTTAAATGAATAGTATAGTTCAAGATGAAAAAAACATGAGTTGAACATAGCTAGGACATATAAAAAACATACTGAAAACATAGACTGAACATAAAGAAGTGGCTAAAACAGTGGCTTCACAGAATGTTCATTGTAACAGGTACGATTTATATAAAAAAGCTCTTGTTCTTGTAAAAAATCTTTTTCCGATTTTTTTATATTTAATCCAACATTTTTGGCTGCGATTATTTACCTAAGGAATCAGAAGAGAAAGGAGAATCTGCTATGGATAATTCTAGAATCATTGAAAAACTATACAAAGCTTGTGCAACTGAGAAGGGACTACTTGCCATTGTTAAGATGGATAACCTTATAATGTTTAAGGATGTTTATGGTGCTGATGTTATAGACCGCTTCCAGGAAGAGTGCCTTGAAATCATCGATAGTTCAACAGGTGTCAGTGATATTAAGGGATGTCTTGGAACAGATGAGTTCGTTATCTTCTTTAAGGGTATGCAAGATAAGCAGGAAATGAAGAACGTTCATTCATATATCGAGAAGAAGGTGAGTGAACTGGCAGTGGAATATGCAAGTGATGAAAAGGATGTATCTGTCGATATATCTGTTGGAGCTGTAATGGTGCCTGAACATGGAACTAATTATGAGGATCTCTTTGATAAGGCTGATAGGGCACTTGATAATAGTGCAGAAGGCAGTAATGTAGTATTTTACGATTTCAGTGATGTAAGTCCTGAATCGGAAGATGGTGCTATGTGGTTAGATGAGTCTCATTATAGTACGGTTCATAAGTTCCTTGAGAATTATATTGAGACTTATAAGAATCCAGCTTGTGAGCTTACAGTTACATTATCATCTATGGATGAAGAACTTCCTATGAAGGAATATGACAGACTTCTTCAGCTTATGGGTGGTGCAGTAAAGATGGCTCTAAGAAAAAGTGATGTTATGACTAGAAAGGGGAATAAGCTTTATATCCTACTTCCGGAGATGACACAGCATCATACAATAAGTGTTGTAAATAGAATAAAGAATAGACTGTTTACTATGGGACTTGAAGATACAATAAATGTCAGTATAGATTCTCAAATGATAGGACCTGAGCGTGAGTATCCTGCATGGCTTAAGGCTGTTATCTAAGCATTTAGAATAGATATTTACTGTTATAGAAGGGAGTTAGTAGTAAATGGATACTAACAGTACACTGAACTACAGGCTGTATCTTCAGCGTCAGGAAGAGTTTATAAGAGACGACTTCCATGCAGAGTTCAGACAATATAACAGAATAAAAAATGGAGAGGTTGAAGCGGTTAGCGAGCGATTCAAGATAGCAAGAATAAAGTTTTCGGAGGGCCGTGGAACCCTGTCGGAGAATCCAATCAGAAATACGATATATCATCTGGTTGTAGCAGCAGCTATTATAAGTCGTATGTGTATAGATGGAGGTATGGACCGCGATGTAGCATATACGCTAACAGATATTTATATCAGGAAGGCTGATGTCGCAACGGATGTAGAGGAAGTTCTTGATCTTATGGCTGAAATGCAGGTAGACTTCGCTACTCGTATGCGCGATCTGAAAAAGATAGATGCTATATCAAAGCATATTCGCAGGAGCATTGATTATATCTATGAGAATCTTCAATCGCAGATATCAGTCAATGAACTTGCAGAGAGAGAGGGGCTTAGTGCAGGATATTTCTCAAGACTTTTCACGAAGGAAGTCGGGATGAATGTGAATCAGTTCATCAATGAGACTAAGATTAAGACTGCTCAGAATATGCTAAGGTATTCAGATTTCTCTATACTTGATATATCTGTATCTCTGGGTTTTTCATCACAGAGTGCCTTCTCAACTATATTCAAGAAAGTAACAGGGATGACTCCAAAGGCCTACCGCGATACATACTACAGCGTACATATGACCTAAACGGATAAAGTTAACAATATAGTTTACATAACATTAATGAGTCAAAATGGCTTTGAGCCAAATTGACTCATTTTTTTTGCGTGCAATTAAGGGTAAATGTGATAAAATATTTAGTGGGGTTTAAAACTATAGATGGAGAGGGATAATAGTTGGTAGCACTTTACTACGAAGTCATTTTTGGCATATCATTTCTTCTGACGGTTATTTATGTTATGATCTGGCGAAAGCATTTTGATCTTAATTTAACTGTCATCTTCATATTGGTTCCTATAGTTAATCTGGGTTATTATCTTTATGCGAATTCTGCGGATAAATATGCTGCTATGAATGCGTATAAGATCATATATATAGGCAGTTGTTTCCTGCCTTTCTTTGTTACGATGTGTGTGCTGAATCTCTGCGAGATAGAGGTTCCAAGGCCCCTTTGTTTCTTTGCATTTCTTATTAACACCACACTTTACGTATTTGTTCTTACGGTTGGAAAAACACCATACTTCCTGAAGAGTCTGACGGTACATCACAATGTTTTCGGTACCGAGGTCAAGAAGGAGTATGGTCCGGTTCATACAGCCTTTCTAGTTGTTATCATTCTTTATTTGGCTATTGAGATAGTCGCCATCGTCTATTCTGGTATTAGAAAAAGTCAGATCTCCAATACAATCCTTAGACGTCTGTTTTTCCCGGTTATTGTAACCTTGTTTGGTTATTTAGGTAATAAGCTTATTGGAACTAAGATCGAGGTGGTTCCATTTACCTATGTATTTGCACAGATAATGTATATAAGTATCGCTCGTCGTATGAGTCTCTATAAGGTCAGCGATATGGTGGTTGATTCTATGGTACAGACTGGTGAGACAGGATTTATATCCATAGATTTTGATCATCATTATCTGGGTTCAAATGAAACTGCCCGCGAAATTCTTCCGGGGCTGGTTGATCTAAGTATCGACCAGGATATAACCCGTGTTCCTTGGATGGAGAATACGGTGGGACACTGGATACACCATTTTGAAGAGGATGAAACAAAGACTCATCTTTATGTAAAAAAGGATAAGATAGAAAAAGTATATAAGACAGGAAAGGAAAAACTGGATAATGTATCTGGAGTAGAGGAGAGCGACTACACTTATATAGTCCGCACTCAGTATCTCTATGAAGGAAACAGGAAGATCGGTTATCAGATATTCCTTACTGATGATACCAAGAATCAGAAGTATGTTGCACTTCTGGATAAATACAAGACTGAGCTTGAAGCTGAGGTGAAGCAGAAGACCCAGCATATAGTTGAGATGCATGATAATCTGATCCTTAGTATGGCCACCATGGTTGAAAGTCGAGATAACTCTACGGGTGGACATATTAAGAGAACCAGCGAATGTGTTCGTATCATTATTGGCGAAATGAGAGCGGATGCAGAGTCACCATTTGCTGACAGACTCACTGATGAGTTCTGTGAGGATATCATAAAGGCTGCACCTATGCACGACCTGGGAAAGGTTGCGGTAGATGATAAGATACTTAGAAAGCCAGGACGATTTACTGATGAAGAATATGAAATTATGAAGACTCATGCGGCTGAGGGCGCTCGTATAGTACATGAGATACTTAAGGACACTGACAATGAGTCCTTTAAGATAGTGGCAGAAAATGTGGCTCATTACCATCATGAAAGAATGGATGGTTCGGGCTACCCAGAACACCTTGAAGGTGATAAAATACCCCTTGAAGCCCGGATCATGGCTATAGCTGATGTATATGATGCGCTGGTAAGTAAGCGTGTCTATAAAGAGAGCATGTCATTTGAACAGGCTGATAAGATAATGATGGAGAGCATGGGCAAGCATTTTGATAAGCAGCTTGAAAAGTACTATATTAGTGCGAGATCAAAGCTTGAAGCTTACTACACTTCTCTTGGTGAACAAACCAACGCTGAGTAAGCAGCTAACTAAGAAAAGATTTTACGAGGAAAGATTATGAAAGCAGTATATCTAGAGGAAGGGGCAGTGAACAGAGGTGATCTGTCACTTGATCCTATAACATCACTTATTGAAACAACCGTTTATAGAAATACAACAGAAGAGAATAAGTTCGAACATATCGGGGATGCAGAAGTGGTCTTCGATAACAAGGTGATTTTTGATGCGAAGACATTTGATCATTTACCTAACCTAAAGTATATCGGTGTATGTGCTACAGGATACAATGTTATCGATCTTGACGCAGCTCGTGCCCACGGTGTTACGGTGACAAATGTGCCTGCGTACAGTACGGAGTCGGTGGCACAGCTTACCTGGGGATTCATCCTTGAACTGGCAGGAAG
>CACWGK010000098.1 GCA_902760415.1 uncultured Lachnospiraceae bacterium | reverse complement strand
ATTTTATGCTTATAATATCGAAAAGGGGTGACCGCTTCCGTAAATTATCTCATATAGCCGAACCTGCATTGTCGCAAGCGAAGTAGGGCAGGAAGCAAGCGGAGTAAGGCAGGAAGCAAGCGGAGTAGGGTAGGAAGCAAGCAAAGTAGGGCAGGAAGCAAGTGACATCTGGCAAGAAACAACCGGGGAAAAGGGGTTAGAAGAAAAACAAGATAAATTAGAAGATAAAACAAGGATAGGATATTGATAAAATGAGTAGATTAGATTATGCAAAAATATATGAGGACATCAGAAAGTTTATTTATAAGTATACACATGAAGCGGCGCTTACGTATCCATTTCCAAGTGATTATGTAGAGATGGCGGAGCACATGCACTATTCTAAGATAATACTTAGAATAAAGTTTCCTGAGCAGCATCATTTGAGACCAGGGCAGACTATGGAACGTCTGATGTATGATTCGGGTAAGCCTTGCGGTGAGGAAATGAGTTACAAGTATATTGTGTCCATGGGCGGGGAGGTTGAAGTTGTCTACTTCGTGGAAGAAGGTTTCGAGCTTGATGAGGATGATAGAAAGCTCTATCAATGGATATGCGATCAGATATTCCTGGTATACGGTAAACAGCAAGTTGTCGATGTGCTGAATCTCGTATCAAAGGTTCATCCGTAGTGCATTTATAAGCAGGTGAGTCACTAGCAAAAAGGAAAGTGATTCATCTGCTTTTTTAGATTTACTCATTTGCTTATTTTTTATTTTGTAAATGTATATGATTTGTGCTAAAATGTCCCTTATCTATGACCTAAGGAGGATTATTCTATGGGAATGACTATGACTCAGAAAATACTTGCAGCTCATGCGGGGCTTGATTCAGTGAAGGCCGGCGATCTTATCGAGGCAAATCTTGATCTCGTTCTTGGAAATGATGTAACAACCCCAGTTGCAATCAACGAGCTGGACAAGTTTAAGAAGAAGACTGTTTTTGATAATACAAAGATAGCCCTTGTTATGGACCATTTCACACCTAACAAGGATATAAAGAGTGCCGAGCATGTAAAGCAGGTTAGGGATTTTGCTAAGGCAAATGGAATCGTTAACTACTTTGATGTTGGCCAGATGGGAATCGAGCACGCACTTCTTCCAGAGAAGGGACTTATCGTTGCAGGTAATACATGCATCGGTGCAGATTCACATACATGTACATACGGTGCACTTGGTGCATTTTCAACAGGTGTTGGATCAACTGATATGGCTGCCGGTATGGTAACTGGTAAGGCTTGGTTCAAGGTGCCATCAGCTGTTAAGTTCGTACTCAAGGGAGAGAAAGCTCCTTGGACAAGTGGTAAGGATCTTATACTTCACATCATCGGAATGATCGGTGTAGACGGTGCAAGATATAAGTCAATGGAGTTTGTAGGAGAGGGCGTTAAGTCACTTACTATGGACGACAGATTCACTATAGCTAACATGGCTATCGAAGCTGGTGCTAAAAATGGTATCTTCCCAGTTGATGATCTTACACTTGAATACATGAAGGAACATGCTCCAGAGAAGTTTGCTAATAAGGAGTATCAGGTATTTGAGGCAGATGATGATGCAGAGTATGACGAAGTAATCGAGATAGATCTTGCAAGCCTTCGCCCTACGATAGCATTTCCACATCTTCCAGAAAATACAAAGACAATAGATGAGATTCATGCAGAAGGTGATATCGAGATAGATCAGGTAGTTATCGGTTCATGTACAAACGGACGTATCGATGATATGCGTATTGCTGCTGATATAATGAATGGCCGCAAGGTTGCTGATTACCTTAGAGTAATCGTAATCCCAGGAACACAGGAGATATATCTCCAGATGCTTCGTGAAGGACTTGTTGAAATCTTCATCGAGGCTGGTGCGATTGTAAGTACACCAACATGTGGTCCATGTCTTGGTGGACATATGGGAATCCTTGCTCGCGGCGAGAAGGCAGTATCTACAACAAACCGTAACTTTATTGGACGTATGGGTGCAATTGACTCAGAGATATATCTTGCCAGCCCAGCAGTTGCAGCAGCTTCTGCAATAACAGGTAAGATAAGCAGTCCAGAAGATCTGTAATATAGACGAAAGGAAAATGTATCATGAAAGCACATGGAACAGTACATAGATATGGCGATAACGTTGATACAGACGTTATCATCCCAGCAAGATATCTGAATACAGCAGATCCAGCAGAGCTTGCAAAGAACTGCATGGAAGATATCGATAAGGATTTTGTAAAGAGAGTAAAGGCCGGCGACATTATGGTGGCAGGCAAGAACTTTGGATGCGGCTCATCTAGAGAGCATGCACCTATAGCTATAAAGGCTTCTGGCATATCCTGCGTTATAGCAGAATCATTTGCAAGAATCTTCTATAGAAATAGTATCAACATCGGACTTCCTATCCTTGAGTGTAAGGAAGCAAGCGAAGAGATTAAGGCAGAAGACGAGGTCGAGGTTAACTTCGACACAGGAGAGATTACTGATGTTACAACTGGTAAGACATACCAGGGACAGGCATTCCCTCCATTTATGCAGAATATCATTACTAGCGGAGGCCTCATCAATTCTATAAATGCAAAGGAAGACTAAGGTCTGTCTAGGTGAGTTGATATGCATTTATTAGTAAAGATAATTCATTATATAGTGCAATATAAAGAGGTGGTTATTACACTTCTTACTATTATACTTGGCATCATCTTATCTATGAGATCAGATAGTAGTATAGTGAAGAAAATATTTGGTGCGATAGTGCCAATAGTCGCGTTAGCCATATATATGTTTGTACCAAATAAGCTTCCATTATCAATCGGAAGGATAGGATATATAGTGGCGATGATGGTTATATATTTAATCTTCGTTTCGGCTATATTCGTGTCATTTAATCTGTTTGCTGAGTATACTCCATCCAGATGGGTTATCACGCTTACAGCAGTAATGACACTGCTATGTCTCGTAAAAACCATATATCATAGTAAGCTGTTTTTTGAAATGGGTTCATTAATGGATGGAATGAGTGCAGGAACAACAATCATGTTTGCATTCCTGAATAGTCCAAAGGCTTTGGATACAATATCATTTCTATGCGGTTGCATACCTGCGTTAGCAGTATATGCGGATTCGTTTTCAACTATACGCAAGAGATAATTATATGAAGAAATCAACAAAAGGTTTAGCTATATTCCTAGGTTGTGTAGTAGGAACCCTTTTGATAATTGCTATAGGTATAACATCAGTATATGTCTGGTTAGTTGAAGAGCCTAAGATTACTTCTGAAGAGTTCGCGTCTCATGACTGGCTGGAGAGAAGCTCAGATTCCTATCTTGTACCGGAGTCAAATGGTGACTTTAAGTACTATAAATCTAAGGACGACTTAGATGATTATTACTACACAGGAACGTATGAGTTCTACTGCGGTGAAGATGCTGTCAACTATGTGGTAGATGAACTGTCAGACTATAAATATGGTTTGACTAGATATGATATCGATGATTATATCGATGTTCATTCCTCTGAAGGATATAGAAAGAATAGATTCGTATGCCTTGTTCTAAAGAATGAACAGTGCATTATAGAGGGAGAGAATACATTTACTGATACAGTTATAACTCCGTATTATGGCTTCTATCTTGAGGATCCGTATAAAGAGGGACTTGAACTTACTAATATGAGAGAGGGAAGTTCATATTACTTCCTCATTCAGGAAAAAGAAGATTAGAAAATTATTCGTGAAGTAGTAAATGAGTCTTTAGGGGGGACATATATGAACGATAATCAATATCCGCAGGGAAACCTAAACCAGTGGCAACAACCACAGCCGCCACAGGGTTACCCGCAGCAGCAGTGGCAACAGTCACAGCAGACGCCACCGCAAGGACAGTGGCAACAGTCACAGCAGATGCCACCACAGGGACAGTGGCAACAGTCACAGCAGATGCCACCACAGGGACAGTGGCAACAGCCACAGCAGATGCCACCACAAGGACAGTGGCAACAGCCACAGCCGCCGAAAAAATCGAATACTGGGTTAATAGTTGGAATCGTAATTGGTGTCATTGTAGTATTAATCATCCTGCCAGCTCTTATCATACTTCCTGCGCTGAATAAGTATATGAAGAAAGCGGAAGAAAGTAAGAATCAGATGAATCAGCACACAGAAGTGGTTACTCAGTATGATGATGATTCAGACTCCAATAGCCATAATGACTCTGGAAAAGATTCGAAAGACTCCAAGCAGAGTGTAATAGATTATGATTACTTCGTATCGAAAGACTGGATAGGATTAAATGATACCGCTCTTATAGAGGTTGACGAAAATGGTACATTTACCTGGTTCCGTGACCGTGATAATCAGGACGGAGATTACTACTCCGGAACCTTTAAGTTCTACACTGGCGATGAGGCAGTCAACTACATTACCACAGAGTCTGAGGTGAAAGATAACGTTACCGAAGAAGATATTAAGGAAAATGAGGCTCCAGAATATGGAGCAACTCGTGAAAACTTCGTATGCTTCGTGATTACAAATGAGAAGGAAGTTTTCCACGGTGAAGAGAATACTTACGAGCCAGCCGACCAGGTTACAACAACTCTGTATGGTTACTTCGTAAATGATAAAGACGGCGAGAAGCTGACTCTGATAAAGTATGGTAATCCATACGAGTTCAACCTCGTACCTGAAGAAAAGTAAATCAAGAATATATTATAGAAAAGAGGAAAATGATATGATATGTAATATTGGTGTTATTAAGGGAGATGGAATTGGCCCAGAGATAGTTACCGAGGCTATGAAGGTTCTTGATGCTGTTGGAGAGAAGTATGGTCATACATTTAACTATGAGCAGCTTCTTATGGGCGGATGTTCTATAGATGTAAATGGAGTACCACTTACACAGGAGACTATCGATATAGCTAAGTCAAAGGATGCAGTCCTTATGGGTTCAATCGGTGGTAACACACAGACATCTCCATGGTACAAGCTTCCACCAGAGAAGAGACCAGAAGCAGGACTTCTTGGAATCAGAAAGGCACTTGCACTTTTTGCAAACCTTCGTCCAGCATATCTATATCCAGAACTCTCAGATGCATGTCCACTTAAGAAGGAAGTTGCTGAGAAAGGCTTCGACATGATGATGATGCGTGAGCTTACAGGTGGTCTTTACTTCGGTGAGAGATATACAAAAGAGATAGATGGTGTGATGACAGCAGTCGACACACTTTCATATAACGAGAACGAGATAAGACGTATAGCTATCAAAGCATTTGATATAGCTATGAAGCGTCGTAAGAAGGTTACCCTTATTGATAAGGCAAATGTTCTCGACAGCTCCAGACTTTGGAGAAAAGTAACAGAAGAGGTCGCAAAGGATTACCCAGAAGTTGAGTATGGGGTAATGCTTGTAGATAATGCTGCTATGCAGCTTGTCAAGGATCCAGCACAGTTTGATGTAGTACTCACTGAGAATATGTTCGGTGATATCTTATCAGACGAAGCATCACAGATCACAGGTTCTATCGGAATGCTTCCATCGGCATCTCTGAATGAGACAAAGTTTGGTCTGTATGAGCCATCAGGTGGTTCTGCTCCTGATATTGCTGGAAAGAATATAGCAAACCC
Organism: uncultured Lachnospiraceae bacterium; assembly: GCA_902760415.1. Lineage (GTDB taxonomy): Bacteria > Bacillota > Clostridia > Lachnospirales > Lachnospiraceae > Eubacterium_Q. Next base: position 2,505 of record CACWGK010000098.1, on the reverse strand, counting down.
TATAGCTACTATTCTTAGTGCAGCTATGATGCTGAGATATACATTTGACCTTGACAAAGAAGCAGATGCGATAGAAAATGCAGTGAAGAAAGTATTAGAGGAGGGATATCGCACAATAGATCTCGCAAAACCTGGGGAGGAACAGGTTAAATGCGATGAGATGGGATCATTGATTGCGGAAAGAGTATGAGATCAGAAATTGATAAGAGGCAACTAATTGGAATTATTATAGCATTTTTAGGTCTTATGTGGCTTATCATAGTACCTATAAGCGTGAAGGCTACCCAGGCTAAGTGTACCGAGACTACACAAGGATATGTAGATTCATATCATGACGGAGGGGGACTTATTAGCCATAATAAAGTAACTGTAAAGTATTTTGCAGATGGTTCACCACATTATTACCACACATCAACTTCTTCTTCTCACTATACTGGTGAGGATGTAACAGTACATTATAATCCTAATAAGTATAGCAAGTGTTATGTTGATGGAGTGACTGATAGCCCATTACAGGAAGCGCTTTGGGGACTTTTAGCTATTGTAATAGGAGTAGTAGAAGTTATTGTGACAATAGCTATAAGAAAGAAGACATCTTACGTTAGTCTAAACTAGAGGAGATATATGAAGAAAAAAGGTGATTATAATTCAGGCGATGTTGGCGGACTTTACGGCGCATCTATAGCCATCGGAATAATCAATTTATTTTTAGTAGGACTCTTTTTCTTACTGAAGCTAGCTGTAGTAGGCGCTGGCCTTGTATTATTCTTCATGCTGGCCTTTTATGCTGTATTTTTAGAAGTAAAAGATGGCATTGTTGAGAAGAATATGAAAGGACTAGGTAAAGGTCTGTTAGGTCTCGCTATCAATGTAGGAGCATTAGTGCTATACTTCTATAATCTTAAGAGTATCAATTTTGGCTAATAGATTCATTTGGAATCATTTGTAGCCATTATTTAATCATAACAATTCATTATATTAATATAAAAAGGAGTATTAATTATGCAGAGTGATAACATGAAATGTGGTCTGCAGCAGGCTCCAGCTCGTTCGCTTCTGAACGCACTTGGATACACTGCAGAAGAAATCAGAAAGCCTATGGTTGGTATCGTATGTTCTTACAATGAAATCGTGCCAGGACATATGAATCTTGATAAGATTGCAGAAGCCGTCAAGCTTGGCGTCGCTGAAGCAGGTGGAACACCAGTTATGTTCCCAGCTATAGCCGTCTGCGATGGTATTGCCATGGGACATATTGGTATGAAGTACAGCCTTGTAACCAGAGATCTGATTGCTGATTCCACAGAAGCTATGGCTATAGCTCATCAGTTTGATGCTCTTGTAATGATACCAAACTGCGATAAAAATGTACCTGGTCTTCTTATGGCCGCAGCAAGAGTAAATGTACCAACAGTATTTGTATCTGGTGGTCCTATGCTCGCAGGTCACATCCACGGAAGAAAGAGAAGTCTTTCATCAATGTTCGAGGCAGTTGGAGAGAGAACTGCCGGAAAGATCGATGATGCAGACGTTCTTGAGTTCGAAGAGAAGGTATGTCCAACTTGCGGTTCATGCTCAGGTATGTACACAGCTAACTCTATGAACTGCCTTACAGAAGTTCTTGGTATGGGACTTCCTGGAAATGGAACTATCCCAGCAGTTTATTCTGAGAGACTTCGCCTTGCTAAGAAGGCAGGATATGCCGTTATGGATATGTTAGAGAAGAACATCCGCCCACGTGACATTATCACTAAGGATGCTATCCTTAATGCACTTACAGTAGATATGGCACTTGGATGCTCAACAAACTCTATGCTCCATTTACCTGCAATCGCACATGAGATTGGATTCGACTTTGACATCTCATTTGCAAATCCAATCAGTGAGAAGACTCCTAACCTATGTCATCTCGCACCTGCAGGTCCTACATATATGGAAGATCTTAATGAGGCAGGTGGCGTGTATGCCGTCGTTAACGAGCTTTGTAAGCTCGGCCTCATCAATGAAGACTGCATGACAGTAACTGGTAAGACTATCGGTGAAGCAGTAAAGAATGCAGTAAATAAAAATCCAGAGGTTATCAGACCTACTGATAATCCATACTCAAAGACTGGTGGACTCGCTGTCCTTAAGGGTAACCTTGCCCCAGATGGTTCTGTAGTAAAGCGTTCAGCAGTTGTTCCTGAGATGCTTAAGCATGAAGGTCCAGCACGAGTCTTTGATTCAGAGGAAGATGCTATCGCAGCAATCCTTGGTGGAAAGATAGTAGATGGTGACGTTGTTGTTATTCGTTACGAAGGCCCTAAGGGTGGTCCTGGTATGAGAGAAATGCTTAACCCAACATCAGCAATCGCTGGAATGGGACTTGGAAGCACAGTTGCTCTTATAACAGATGGACGTTTCTCAGGCGCAAGCCGTGGAGCATCTATCGGACACGTATCACCAGAAGCTGCAGTAGGCGGACCTATAGCACTTGTAGAAGAGGGAGATATTATCGAGATTGAT
>CACWGK010000097.1 GCA_902760415.1 uncultured Lachnospiraceae bacterium | reverse complement strand
CTTACCTCTATGAGCCGTGATTATCGTATAACTCTTCGCATTTACAGTAATCTCGCAGCCATCGATTCTAACATACCAGTTTTTCCCTTGTCTTTCTATAACAGCATTTGGATCATTTAACTTTTCCTTGCACCATTCAATAACATCCACTTCATCGAGCCTTAGATTTTTCTTTATTCTCTCTATACCCATTTCAGTCGAACGAATCTTTTCTATATTATCAAGCAGTTCCTTACTATCCGGCTTTTCCATCTCGATTTTTTCAAGTGTATCTTTGAGTATTTCCTGCCTAAGTTCCTGCAACCATTCAGAATGATCAACCACATTAAATGCATAAGTCTTATTTAATTCATATTCATTCTCAGACCAGGTGTCTATAGGTGATTCATTATGTTGAATAAGAGCCTCGAGTTTATCCAGAGCTTTATACAGCTTCGCCTCAAGAGTTTCCTGTTTCTCCATTTCATCATATAGTTCCGCCATAGACTTTGACACTTCTTCAGGAAGGCTCTTCACCCACTCGCCAAGCAGCTCATCTTCAGTTTTTCTGTTGCTATCTGTTTTAACGAATGCTGGAATATCTCCCGTAAAGCATTCTCCAAGATCATGAATTAAACACATACAAACTACTTTGTCAGTATCAACATCAGGGAACTCGCCCTTAAGAAGAAATGCCATAAGTGATACTCTCCAACTATGCTCAGCAACACTTTCTACCCTTCTTTTGCTCGTAGTACAGTGACGTGGTGTATCTTTAAGCCTCTCAGCCACATGTAATATTTCCAAAAATTCTCTTGCATTCATATTAGCTTTCCCTTTGCTACAAAGTCAAAAAATTCATAACCAACGCAACCATTATATCTTTTTCTTCCGGCCTTGATTCTGCTATCATAAGCGTTATTGCTACAAGTGCACCATCACTGATTACCTTTCTTCCATTTCTAATGAGTGCATTGTTTTTTCCCAAAAATTCAAGGAACAGTGATGCGGCTATTCTTTTACATCCATCTGCATATGGATGATCCTTTATCATGAAATAAAGAAGATTTGCAGCTTTCTCCTCTAACGTAGGATAAGCATCCTCTCCAAATGCACTTTGATAAACTGCAGCAATGATACCTTCAACTTTACCTTTTTCTTTCTCCAAACCAAAAACATCAGTCTGGAATGAATCTCTCATAGCATCAACCATCTGGCAGCACTCTTCATATGTTATTCTGTAAATTGGTTCTGAACCATCCGGTTTTGGAACTACTTGATGATCATATTGATCGAGTAATAATAATGCATCTGTATATTGATTTACTGCTTTCAGGATATCTGCCTCTTCAACATCCAAAGCATCTGCAAGCATCTTGGTTCGTATATCAACCGTTCTCTCAAGAGCTTTCAAACGTTTTTCGTTTATTGCATATCCCTCAATAATATACTGTTTCAATACGCTATTAGCCCACTGTCTAAATTCTGTTCCACGTTTAGATTTCACTCTATATCCAACAGAAATAATTACATCTAGACTGTAAAACTGAACCGGACGATCTGAATTTGCAATGTGCATTTTTTGCACATTGCTTTTTTTAATTAATTCCTCTTCCTTAAAAATATTGTTAACATGTCTTGTTATAACAGATCTATCTACATTAAAAAGATCTGTCATCTGTGATTGATTCAACCATACCGTTTCTCCATCCACAGGAACAGATAGGCTTATTTCTTTATCTTTTGTCTCAAACAGTACTATTTCACTTTTCATCAGCAAAGCCTCCCAATACTTAATGATACTGAAATCATACATCACTTTTCTATTTGTTGTCATTGGACCAATAGTATAATTCCTTTACAAATTATATACATAAGAAATCATATCATAATCCCGATTTCCCCATTTATGAGTTCCGGATTTGTATTCCACTCCTCCCATTTTCTCATAAAACTTCCTTGCTTCATAATTCTCCTTAAGGCACCATATTATCATTTTAGACTTACCTGCTGCCTTAAAATGCTCAACCGAATCATGAAAAATAGCCCTACCTATTCCACTTTTTCTTTTCCCAGATTTTATATACAAGGCAATGATTTCACAATCTGAATCTTCATTGTCAGCAATCTCATTCCATGCGAGTCCAAGTATCTCCCCATTTATCTCTGCTACCCTATATAAATGATATCGTTGTAATTCTCTTTGATATCGCTCTTCCACGCTCAAGGAATCCAGATAATCATTGTCTATAATACCCTTATATGCGATTTTCCAATCTTCAACTATTATTTCTGCAATTTGTCTGGCATCATCACTTATTGCATTCCTAATAATCAACTGCTCCTGATCAATATTCATTATTCTTCTCCTTCACAATATATATTTCTTTTCGAATTAAAAGTTAATAACCACTTTTGAGGATAATGATAACATAGAATAATTGTAATATCTCCAATCATTTTTTTTATTTGAATTTTACATTTCCGGAAGAATTAATAAAATTCAAACAGTATATAAATGGTGTGACGAAGTATTAAAGCGCCTTGGTATCTTGCTTAAACTTATGCATAATCATAAAAATGGAAAGAACGCCGTGACATATTCTATCGACGGCGTTCCTACAATCATTTCAACCTAAACTTTTTTCAAATGTTAAACTTCAAGATTTGGGAAAGAATCATTTACTGAGAATATCGATAATGCCTTCGATAATCTTAGGATTAGGATATCCCTGACCATTTGGACCCTTTATGCCATATTGCATAGCATCTGCAAAATTATCTGCCATGCATTCTTCCGGATCTGTAAGATAATTCGTATTGGTTCCAAATACCTCATCAATGTTTGTTGCCTGATCCATCGTGTAATATGTATCAGTTCCGTCAATTGGAACAAGAACCGTCTCCGTATTAAACCCAGCTACATCATTAGCTTTAGCGTAGTCCTCTGGACAAATCCACAGTAAATAGCAATCAGTTTCCTTACCATCAATCATAAACGTAGCATAAGCATCATGATGTTCTACATCTGGATTATGAAAATACTTATCGCTCACACAAGGAGGCATTTCAAAATCAGAATCAGCGATAGAAAAATTAATTAAAGAGTAAGTTTGGGCTCTATATTCAGGGTTATTCCTTGTAAGACAGTGACTAAGTTCATGCCACATTAAATGCTCAAAATACTCACCCATCAAAGGTATAATACCAATATCCATATTCACAGTATTCAAATAAATCTCATTTCCATGCGTATATCCGCTGTGACCGCCTTCTACGCTCATATCAGTCTTAATATAAGTTATCTCTTCCAGGTGAGGAAACTCATAACCATTCCTGCTTAGTTTTCTAGCCATTTTGGCAATGACACGATCCATTAAGTATTTTTCAATTATATTAAAATCTCTAATCTCGTCTGTACTTGCTTTAAGTAATTCCTCTTTTGTTGCGCCACTTTTTTTCATTCTATAGTCAATATCATTCTGTGTGAAGCCATCATAATAGTCTGTTTGTGCCAGCAAAAGATTCTTACCCTCTTCTGCAGATGCATAATGATGCGGAATCCTACGGGCATCTATTTCAGTTATGCATATATCGACTGCGAGAAGAACTAATATTGCGCCAAGTATAATCAAAAATACTTTTTTAACGGTAGAATGTTTTTTCTTTTCCTTCGTTTTCTTCTCATCATTTTTAACTGTATTATCTGCCATAATCTTCTTTCTTAGTCCTCTCTTTTTCCATTTATTTATCTGCCTTTCATATAGCATATAAATAATACAGCTAATAAATGATTTTGTTAGATTACTGTCATTAAATGTATATTTTTTGTTGTGAACGGTAATAATCTTTTACCAGCCCAGGTCCATAAGCCAGTTATTGAGAGCCCTTTCTCTTTCCTTATCATTCTTAGAAGTATCGTTATAATATTCACCCTTGATATTTCCATCTACAATATAAAGGACACGTGAACATTTTGCTGCTACTTTAGAGTCGTGAGTTACCATCATGATGGTTGTTCCTTCCTTGTTAATCTTCGCAAGCTCATTCATAACTTCATTTGAGTTAGCGCGGTTGAGGGCTCCCGTTGGTTCATCTGCGAAAACTACTGATGGCTTATTGATAAGACTTCTGCAAATGCATGCACGCTGAAGCTGTCCACCTGATACTTCGTTGATGTCATTATCAGCAGCTTCGATGATACCAAGCTTTCTCATTAGGTCCTCACCAAACTGAGTAACCTCTTTACGAGATCTCTTAAGCTTCTTGCTCTGAAGTCCCGGAAGAAGAATGTTGTCGAGAATTGTCAGATTCTTCATCATAAACATCTGCTGGAAGATGAAGCCCATCTCATCAAGTCTTACATCCGAAAGCTCATTCTTCTTAAGCTTAGTAATATCCTTTCCTTTGAAAAGTACTGTTCCGCTGGTGGCATTATCCATGCCTGATACACTGTAGAGGAGTGTTGACTTTCCTGAAGCAGATGGACCCATAATAGCAACCATCTCGCCCTCCTCAACTTTAAAACTCACATTCTTAAGTACATTATTCTGTCTTTTATCTGTTACATATGTTTTGCATAAATCCTTAACTTCTAATACTGTTGACATATCTTTATTCTCCTTTTATTACTCAATACTTGCTGTGTCTCTTGCTTTTACGCTTCCTGTGTATAGGGCTGTGATCCAGGCAATCACAACTGTTACTGCAAGAATTATTGCCGGATATTTTGCAAGGCTGGAAATACTATGAACCCAATCTACTGAGGATGCTCCCATCATTTTGAAGATTGCTCCGCCTGCAAGATTAGTTATCGGAATGGAAAGAGCCATTGCAATTACTGCTGCAATCACGGTTAGAATTCCAAATCTCATCACATGCCACTTGATCACTTCCATATCCCTGAAGCCCATAGCCTTAAGTATAGCTATCTGCTTTGTTTCCTTTGATATAAAGCTTCTTTCCATCATTATTGTAACTAAAACAACTACTATAACAGTTACTGCCATTAGCAGCAGTTCTACTGCCTTCATAGCATCTAAAGCCCCCATGTTATTTATGGCAAACTCACGTCTATCCTCAACCTTATTACTGTTAAATATATCCTTTACTTTTGCCTTTCTGCTTTGTATTTCTTCCCAGGATGGATTATCCGTAAATGCTATCTGTGTATTTATACTTCCTGAATAATGAGTAAGAGATGTGGGCGCATCATCATATAATCGAATAAGATTTCCCAGTCCATTCATACATTGGAACATTCCTGTAACAGTGCATTTCTCTTTAGTCCCATCAAAGTCTATTTCTATCGTATCGCCTATCTCCAGTCCAAAGCTTTCTGCTACGGACTTTGTAATTGCTATCTCATTCTTGTTTTCAGGAGCACTTCCCTCTATCATTTCATAGTCACCGAATCTATCGCCTACCACCTGAAGAAATGAATAACTATAATCTTTTCCATTAAATGTAAAAGGATATGTGAATATCGTATCGTTATATACCTTTGCAGTCATTCCTTCTTCACGTAGCCTCTCTTCAACCAGTTTTAGATAATCCTCATATATTTCCTTGCCATGTTCAAACTGCGAGAAGTAATCTACCGATAGTTCATTCTTATCTCTTATATCAGAACTCTCAAGTTCATCCGGATACTTATCAATCAGTGAGTCTATGTCCAGAACACAGGAATCTTCATTATCAAGATATAAATCTGATGGATGACTCATAATAGGAGCAAAAGCAGGACTATCAAGTGTTGCTGTAAAGTTTGAAAGCACCAGCAGGAACAATGTACATATTCCAAATGAAATAATGATATTTATATATCTCCTTGGACTGCTGATAATGTCATTCCAGGAAAGATATGAAAAGTTCCTCGTATGGCTCTTGCTGATCCTGAGTCCTCTCTTCTTTCCAAATCTCTCTCCAGTTTCTCCACTCCTTATAGCATCCACAGGAGTCATCTTTTTTACCTTACCTGTTGAAACAAATGCCATCCATAAAATGATAGTAAATACTAAAGCAGCGCCTATGATATTAACTGCATTTCCATATGAATTACCAAGAACCATATTTTCAGAAACACTTTTAAGAAGAAGTCCTCCGAAAGGAAAACTGATAAGGAGTCCGATAATGGCACCCATAAAAGCCATAGCAACATATTTTACAAGATACAGGGTTCTGATTTTAAAGTTCCTTATTCCGATAGCCTTCATAACTCCGATTTCCCTAAAGTCATCCTGAATTGTAAATCCTATGGAGAACTTTAGAATTACAAATGATACTATAATGAGACAAATGCTGAGTATTACTATTATAAATGCCACCATGAGTTCAACTATCCTTGTAAGAGTCAGCATACTTACAGGATAACCACCTTCATTCCCTTCCATATCCCCAATCTCACTGCTAATCGCCTCTATATCGGAAGACTTAATATATACACACTGACTCATCTTATTCTCTGCTTCTGCAGAATCAAAATACTGCTTTGCATCAGCATCATTCATGAAGAATCTGTAACCGCCTGTTATCTCTGATCCTAGGAATGCATCCTTAAGCGGTCCATCTACTATATATTCCTTATCTTCTTTACCAAGTTTAAGGTGTATCTTATCTCCATCCTCTACTTTAAACTTGTTCATAAACTTCTTTGATAGATAAATATGTCCTTCAGGAATCTTGGTTATAGCATTATTATCTTTATCAAAGAGCTTTATGTATGTGCTTTCCGGAGATTCAATCATGATCATTCCGTTCCAGTCAAACTTCTTACCGGTTTCAGATTTTACATATTCATCATATGCAAAAAATGAATCTACCTCATAACTATCAATCGCCTTTGCTTCATCCAAAACCTTTCGCATCTTTGAATCATCTTTTCCGGCATTAGCAAGTATAAAGAAATCATTATATTCGCCCACAGCCTGTTCAAGAAAGTAATTCATTCCATTTATAACTGATATTACATTATTAAGACCGCTTGCTACAAAAGTCGTCGCCAGGATAATAAAAAGAAAAAGTATTATATTCATCGTCTTACTTCTCTTCAGATCCTTCTTTAAAATCTTTAGAAACATTATTTTCATCCTTTCCAGATATTCGTAATTTACATATGCATTTATATACCATTGGCCATATGGTAAATGCTATTTTCATCTTATGGGTGAATAATACAACTTAAATTATTAAACAATCATTAAACAGAAAAAAAGAGTTCATGCACTCGCATGAACTCACGCCTTTCTCACAACTAATGTCACCTTAAAGACATCATCTTCTTTTTCTGCAAAGACATCTCCGTCCATCTTGGTCATTAATTGTTTTACTATATATAACCCAAGGCCATTTCCCTGAATATTTGTAGTGTTGCTTCCTCTGTAGAAGGAATCAAAGATATTATTAATCTCTCCTTCTTCTAAGGTGCATCCCGTATTCTCCACAGTAATCAGCTTACAATCTTCTTCTTCGCTGAAGGAAATGCTGATCTTACGACCATCGCCATATTTGATAGCATTTTCCATAAGATTCTGAAGAGACTCAACAAGTCTATCCTTATCGGCTGACAGGAGCGCATTATCATATTCACCTATTTCAAACTCTGTATGGATTACACTAAGCTTATCTTTATAATATGCAGTGATACCCTCCATAACTTCCTTCAGATAAACTTCGCCCACATTTACAGATAGTTCCATGAAATCCTCACGTGAGAGATTATATATCTCATCAACATATCCTCGGATTTCTTCAGTCTTTGAAAGTATTCCAGCTAGGGCTTCCTGCTTCTTCTCTTCTGTATCATATAGTCCTTCTGAAAGTGCCTTAGAATAAAGCTGAATAGCTGATAGCGGAGTTTTAATATCGTGAGATAGTGAAAGAAGCATGGTCTTCTTTTCTTTTTGATACTCCAGATTCTTAGTCTTACTGTCTTCCAGATTTTCACGGAGCATATCCATTCCCCAAAGGAACTTACCAAAGAATCGGCTTCTTTCTTCTTTGATTGGAGCCGAAAGATTGCCCTTTGCAAGCTCCTGAGTAAGAGATGACATTTTATCAAATGGCTTTATAACCTTCATTCCTATATAGATAAAAACTCCTACAGTCAGAAGCAGTCCGGCCGCCATTCCTATATTCATTAGAAGAAATGCTGTACTATTTTTATCAGCTTTATATTCTATTCTATATGGAGTTCCATCTACTTCTTCCACAACATAATCATTATTACATATTTCCGACGAGTTAAAATGACTGACTCTTATAATAGTGCTAAATCCACTTATATCTACACCTTCCGGATTCTCTCTAAGTGAGGAATCACCCTCCAACATTCGTACCACTCGTTCTGTTTCCACGCGATAGTACTTCCCAGAATCTCGTATGAAAGATAAATAAATGACATTTAAAACTATAATTATCAGAACCTCTGTGATTATGATTATTGTTGCCGCTTTTCTAAATCTATTCAAATCTGTAACCTACTCCCCATACAGTAAGGATATGCTTTGGTTTCTTTGGATCTTCTTC